>CAZTTW010000390.1:0-5207 GCA_964616265.1 uncultured Myxococcales bacterium
TCCCTGCAGAGCATGGGCAGTTCATGACGCTGCGCACCTCCACTCATCGCATCGACGGTGAGGCTGCCACCTAGCAAATGCTAGGTGCGCGGCATCGGCCGCGTTTCTATTCAAGAGCACAGCATGCTCGCCAGCGCCGAAATGGTTGAGGACGGTGGCACAGTCAGCCTGCTGCCATGACCGGGGCGCGCCGGTCGCAAGGGATGGAACCGATGAACGCAAGATTCTTCGCGCGCTCTGACCGCGCTGCTATTTTCGCCGGCCTGATCGCGCTGGCGCTGGCCGCCTGGCCTGCCTCGGCCTTTGCAGCCGGGGTCGTGCCCAAATCGGGGGACTACCACCTACGTTACACCATGGTGAACGTGACGACGTCGGCGTTCGGTCCTACGGCGCGAGGAAGCGATCCCGCAAAGGGTGTCACGGATGCCGGCGACTGGATCTCCTGGGCCATGTCCGATGACGGTAAGGATGGCTTCGGTCACAAGCTCACCGGTGACTGCTCAATGGTCTACAAGGTCAATTCCACAGGTGTCGACGCCGTGGAAGGCGACTGCGTCTATGCCGATGCCGACGGGGACAAGCTCTTCGAGGTGCTCCACGGCAACAAGGCCAGTTGGACGGGCGGCACCGGTAAGTACGCCGGTCTGACGGGCGACATGGACCTGACGGATGTTATTGTCCGCAGCTTCAACGGCTACGAAATGGTCGCGGGCGTGAAGGTTGGAAGTTACACCATCAAGTAGGTCGCCCGCCCTTGCCGGGTCCCCAGCGAGGCTGAAAATGATACGCGGAGGCGCCGCCTGATTGGGTTGGCGCCTCCAAACATGTCTTACTCAGCGCTTTCGGGAGCAAGCCCAACGGCTTCCCCTCTTGGACCGGCCCCGATATGATTAGGGTCGGAGAGGGACGATGGGCGAGAAAGCCGACGCGGCCTACCGCTTCCGGCTGGAGCGACAGGCTAAGATCCTGAGTGCGTTTGGCGGCGAGGAGCGCAGTCTTCCCAGCCCCCCTTACCACCTGCGCGATGTATCAATGATCTACTTGCTATGCAGGTTCGACGCCGACGCGGCGCGCCGCATCGTCCATCCTGACCTCGAATTGTGCGATCCATGCCTCGGGGCGATCATCTTGTTCTCGGCTCAGGGCGCGTGGGGCCTCGGCCCCTACTCAGCGTGTGTCTACGGGCTCCAAATTCGCGGCCACGACTCGCCCGACGGGTACCCCGCCAATTTCGTGCATTGCGGCTTTGTCACGGGAAGGGCGGTCCAGGCCTACAACACGCACTTCAACCAGAGGATGCGCCCCGGCTCGGTCGAGCTGTGGCGCGATGGCGAATTCTATCGCGCGGAAGCCGGCGATGGAGACCGGCCGGCGCTTCGCGTGAGAGCCCGGCACACCGATCGTGTCGGGCCGGAGTTAACCGGACTGAACGTCTACGTCGGCGAGATTACGGGCCAACCAACCATGTTCTCCGTTGGCTACAACGCGCGCTACCGCGACCTGGAAGATGTCGAGATCGATGTCACGGACGACGCTCCCGAGTCCATCAGGGCGCTGAAGCCGAGAGAGGTGGTCTGGCCGCTGCGTGTCGATGGCATGGCGATGACCTACTCTCCGCCGCGCTCCATTTCCGAGCCCACACCGATGGTGCCTCAGGACGCCCTCCGCGCCTCGGTGTTCGAATTGCTGTCGGTGATGGGCCGACCGGCAGCGATCGTCACCCGAAGCGGACGCGTCCTCTTCGCCAACGAGTTGGCGCAGGACTGGATCGAGGGTGAAAACCGGCGGCTTCTCGCGTCCCCGACCTGGGCGCGACGATCGGCGGAGCAGCTCGACACCGAACCAGGCGGCGGAACGCGCCCGCAGCCGATACCCGTCGACCTCGCGGACGGCCGGCGAATCTTCGTTCAGTTGCTGCCGATGCACGCCGGACTAAGCGAAGAGCCCTCAGATGATATGTCTAAATCGATTGCGGCGAGACGAACGATGCTTACCGGGACGCCCACGCTGAAACAGATCGGTGACCAGCTGGGCCTATCCCCCGCGACGGTGAGCCGGGCGCTGAACGGCTTTCCTGAGGTCAATGCGGCGACCCGGCATCGGGTCGAAGCCGCCGCCAAACAGCTCAACTACCGCCCAAACCAGATCGCCCGAAAGCTCTCGACCGGTCGGTCGAACATCGTCGCACTCGTGGTTCAGCGTCCGAAGGCTTTGACGCATGACACGACCTTCTTTGGCGTCGTCGGCGCAATCTCCGAGGCACTCGCGAAGCGAGGATACGACCTCATCCTGCACGTCGGCGGCGGTGGTGACGAACTCGAGCCCTATCGCAACCTGCTCTCGGCCGGAACGGTCGATGGCTTCATCATCAACGCTCCCCGGCCGGGCGACCCAAGGATCGAGTTGCTCGAGGACCACGACATGCCGTTCGTCGTGCATGGACGCTCCCACACCGATGCGTCCTACCCGTGCTACGACCTCGACAACACCGAGGTCTCACGGCTCGCAACAGATCTGCTGCTCGATCTTGGACACCGGCGCATTGCCCTGCTTAATGGACCGGTTGGGCTCGCTTACGCGCACGATCGCCTCGCCGGCTTCCGCGGCGCGCTCGCGCGCCGGCAGGTCGAGATCCCGGGCGCCTTCGTCAGTCACGGCCCCCTCTCGGAATCGAGCGGCTACGCGGCGGCGCTGACCGCCCTTGGCGGCAGGCATGGTCCGGCTCCCACCGCCTTCCTGTGCGCCTCTACGCTCACTGCCCGCGGCGTCTATCGAGCCCTCGCGGAAAAACAGCTCTCTATCCCCGCGGACGTCTCCGTCATTGCCCACGACGACGACGTTCCAGACGTGATCGCGTCGGCGTTCTCCCCACCGCTCTCGGTGACCTGGTCGCCTCTCACCAACGCGTGCGAACCGCTCGCTGAGCTGCTTGTAGCCAATATCAACGGCGGTGACAGGGGCGATCTCAGGACGATCGTCTCCCCCGAACTGATCGCGAGGGCCTCTGTTGGGCCGGCCAGGGACCAGCAGCCGTGGCTCCCGCAGAGCGCATAGACGTCATTGAAGGCAATGTCGGTTGGATCGTGACGAACCACCATCAGGTGCCCAGATCGTTCCTGTCTTAGCATGAGGCGGTGGCGATGGCGATATTCGAAGCAAAGCGCCTGGCCACCGAGGGCAGCGTGGCCGAGGTGCACGTCTGGCGAGACGGCAAGAGCGAGATGGTGTTCGAGGCTGGGCCAAGCATGAAATAGCAGCTGGCGAATTGCTGAGCGCACCTGGGCCGAAAGCCCTATGCCAATCAAACGACGAACGGCTAGTCCGGCACGATAGTCTGTCCGGCTGGCTTGCGGCCACGTCGCCGCGACGAACCGTGGACCACACGCCGTAGGATCCGCAGATTGCAATAGCGACGCGTTCTCTCCGCGCGGCGTTCGGCTTGCCAGAGGCAGTCACAGGCTCTTTCCGCAACTACTATCCGGGCCACGATTGCGTAGCCTTAGACGTCTCGATGGTGCAAAAGCATGTCGCACGCATCTAGGGATGGAGCTGGTAGAGCCGATGTCTAAAACGGTGACAAACGGCTGCCAGCAATCGCATTTCCGCGGGCTCTGCGGAATGATCTCGAGGGCCCACGCCTTCGGCACAATGCTCAGCGGGTACCAGTGAGCTTTGTTTTATTACGGCTTGGGATCGATTTTCAGGTCACGAACCGCAATGCTCAGCGTGTAGAGCGCCGTTCAGACCTTTCCTGATTTGACGAGAGCCGCCACACTACGGATCAAGCCTTCGGCCGCGCCAGATGACTGCGGGCGCCATCGATCGAGCGCCAGAAACTGTTGGCGGGCTTCGGGGAATGTGATCCTGGCGCGCGCCACCTCGGGCGCGACAAAGGCGGCCATGGCCTTCTTGCGCGCCTCCTGTAGCGTGACCTCGGGGTAGCTGCCGAGCGAGACCTTCGTACGGTTGGGTCCCTTGATCACGATCCAGGTGCGTGACCGCGTGCCCACCCGTATCCCGAACGAGGGAAGTTTGGCATCGAAGTGCAAACCGGCGGGAAGCTTCCGCACGGTCATGTCGGTCAGCAAACTTGGCACGGATTTGGCACGCCTTTCGCGAGTCTTGCGGTGGTGCGCGGTGTTGCGCTGAAAACCACGCCTCGCTCGAGAAGGGAGTATAAGTCTTTGAAATAGCTCGCGTAAACGGAAGCTATGTGGCGCTATGGAGTGGAGCGGGTGAAGGGAATCGAACCCTCGTCGTAAGCTTGGGAAGGTCCAACCGCTTTTCGCCTTTGCCTCACATTCTCAAAAACTTAACTCGCTATCTGAGCCTCGCTTGGCACGCTTTTGGCACGCTTTTTTCGTCCTTTGAGCGCCATCCTCGCGAAGATCAGGTGGATAATACCGCACCCGGCCCCGAGCATTCAATAGCCGAGCACTGCATGCGTCAGCAGCGCCCCCTCCTGCCGGAGGAAAGGCGCTCGGCGAACAAGGGATGTAGGGAGGGTGGGCTCAGGTCGTCGGCGAAGTCCGGGTGCACCGGCGCGTCGTCAACGCGGGCACGGTTAAGTGGAACGACATATCAGCCAATGAGGCCGCGCCGCGAGTGCCAGCCCAGCAACAATGACTCGCCACAGGCTAGAGCCGCGACCCGGAGGGCTTCTTAGCGGTGTTGGGTGGCGACCTGCCGGCCGTGGCCGCCGCTGATCGGCGGAGAATTTCTCGGGTGAGCTCGGCTCGGACGCGCAGATAGTGGTCGGGGTCGAGACTGAAGCTCGTCATGGTCGTCGTCCCGGACGGATCGACGATCGCTCGGACCGCATCCTCGCCGGCCAGATCGCGCAGCATCTGCATGGCTCGGTGGTCCGACATTGCCTGCATGAACACATGCGCGCGGACGGACTCGAGGGGGACGCCGCTTTCGCCCGGATAGACGAGAAAGGCCTCGCCGGCGAGGAATTGTCCCCCCGAACAGGTATCCTGAAAAGGGCTGATGAGACGCGTCGAGAGCTGGGTATAGTAGAAATTGAAACCCCAGTGCAGGAACCCGGCGGCGTGGTGGAGGAAGAGGTGGGTGCCGATAGCCCGGTGCCGAGCGGCCGGCAGCCCGATAAAGCGGTTGGCCACTCTGCGATGCTGTCCGATGCAAAAGTACATCCACAGATCGGGCACCTCGGCTGCGAGGAACGGCTCGACCGCGTCGGTAGC
>CAZTTW010000391.1:0-5206 GCA_964616265.1 uncultured Myxococcales bacterium
AGGACAACTTCGGCTTGTGGAGCCTTTCGAAGAACACCACCATTTTCGTGACTCTTGCAGCCGTCGGAGGATCCTGGGATCCCAACGTCGACTTGGCCTACGCCGACGCGGTTGTGAAGCAGGTCGAGAGCGAGCTGTGCATCGACACCTCCAGGGTCATGTTGGAAGGATTCAGCCAGGGGGGCGCCATGGCTTGGGTACTCACCTGTTCGCGTCCCGGCATTTACCGCGCAGCCGTGGGCCACTCGGGCGGATCGCCGACTTTTTCAGCTCCCTCCACCTGCTCGCCCGTCGCCTACCTCGGATCCCTTGGGCTCAGCGATGTCGCAGGCAATTCCCAGGCAACCCAAACGGATCGTTTCGCCAAGGCCAATGGGTGCACGATCGAGACCCTGCCCACCGCGCCTCAGGGCGGCCACATCTGCACAGCTTACAAGGGCTGTCCCGCGGCCTTCCCGGTCACGTGGTGCTCTTACGACGGCGGCCACGGTTTCCAACCAACCGATTCGGGCCAATCGACCACCTGGATGCCAGCAGCAGTGTGGGCCTTCCTGTCCCCGCTCTAGCGACGACGCCGGCAGAGAGCGCCACCGGCGGGTGGCAACGACCGCACCGCTCGGTCAGGTGTGGCGCAGTAATCGCTCCGAGTGACTGAAGCAGGACCAAAGTTGGGTCGATCATGGACGACGACTCGGAAGACAACGGCAGATCCTCGGCCGTTGCGGCGGGCAGGGTAGGACGAGTATGCTGGCGGTGATTTAGCGCTTGAGGATTTGCTTAGACATGCGAGGTATCGTGGATTTGGGGAAGAACTGGTCCCGGCCGGCGTGGGCCGGGTTGTCGCTTGGCCTCCTGGTTTGGTCGGTCGGTTGTCAGAGGGAAGGCGTCCCCGCGGTGCCTCCTCCCGACAGCGCAGCCGCTCCCGGCATCGGGCCGGCGAATGTGGACGCTTCGACTCCGCTTTGGGACGCCCTGGCGGCGTCCGATTTGACGACCGGCGCTGACGAGGCGATCCGGCCGCCCGATGGCGAGCTCGAAGCGGTCGGCCCGAACACCGTCGTGGTGGACGGTTCGGCCGCAGACGCGGACCACGACGTTCTTGCCGTCGATGCTACGTCGCCGGCGGAGGACGTCTCGCCCGCGGCCGAAGCGGGTGTGGCAGCAGACGGCCGTCCGTGGGACAGCTCGGCTGCGGTCGCGTGCCAGACCGTCGATGATTGCGGACCCGACGAGGCCTGCCGCGCGCGTAGCTGCCAGGCGGGCGTCTGCGTGTATCTGCCCATCGCGCAGGGAATCGCGTGTGGCAACGGTCTTCTGTGCGATGGCGCCGGGCTCTGCACCGGATGTGCAGGGCCCCATGATTGCCCGGGCGCGGAGACCGAATGCCAAACGCGGACCTGCGTGCAAGGCGTGTGCGGCCTGGTCATCGCCAAGCCCGGCACCCGACTGTCGTACCAGACGCCGGGCGATTGCCATGCGGACGTCTGCAACGCAGCCGGCGTGGCTGCCAAGGTGGTGGACGACACCGACCTTCCCGTCGACAACCTGGCCTGTACCCGCGACGTCTGCACGGCTGGGGTGCCCAGCAATCCGGCGCTCGCGGCTGGAGCCGAATGCGGATCGAACGGCGTGTGCGACGGCAAGGGCGCCTGCACGGGCTGCGTGGTCGCCAGCGATTGTCCGGGGCAAGAGAGCGAGTGTCGAACCCGCGTGTGCAACGCGGGCGTGTGCGGATTCGACGTGGCCAACGCGGGCAAGGTACTCGCCGCGCAGGCGAGCGGCGACTGCCGCAAGTTGGTTTGCGACGGACTGGGTGGCACCACCAGCGTGATCGACGACGCCGATGTCCCCGCCGACGACGGCAATGCGTGCACCGACGATACCTGCTCGAGCGGGGCGCCAGTGCACCCGCCCAAGTCGGCGCGAACCCCGTGCAGCGGCGGTGGCGGCATCTTGTGCAACGGGCTCGGCACCTGCGTCGCCTGCCTGCAGGCAAGCGACTGCGGCACCAGCAGCCTGTGCCGAGTCTTCGCGTGCGCGAGCGACCGTTGTGAAACCACCCTCGTGTCGGCGGGGACCAAAGTCGGCAACGCGACGGTCGGCGATTGCCGGTCCGACCAGTGCGATGGCCAGGGCTCGTTGCTGATCAACGCCGTCGACAATACCGACGTTCCGGCCGACGACGGCAACGTCTGCACCGCCGAGGTCTGCACGAGCGGAGCTCCGCAACACCCCGCCAAGACAACCGGCAGCTCGTGCAACCAGGGCGGCGTACTGTGCGACAACACCGCCACGTGCACGAATCCACCCGCGCTGGTTTCGACCTCGCCCGCCGACGGTGCCGTGACCACGCTGGGGGCGACCGTCACGGTGACCTTCTCCGTGGCCATGAATGCAAGTACCCTGATTGGACAAGCCGGCGCGGGGCCGTGTACCGGCAGCATCCAGGTATCGCTCGACGACTTCGCGAGCTGCGTGGCGCTGTCCGCACCGCAGATGTCCGCCGCCAACACCAGCGCCACTTTCACCCCGGCTCCCGGCTTGCTCTCGGGCCGCACTTACAAGATTCGGGTCAGCAGCGCCGCGCAAGGCGCGACCGGGCTACCGCTACCATCGACTTTCACCATGCCGACGGGATTTCAGACCAAGAGCCCGGATTCGTGCTTGGGCTCGCTGGTCATTTCGCAGATCTACGGTGGCGGCGGCAGCTCGACCAGCGATACGCCCTACCAAAGCGACTACGTGCAGCTTCACAATCGCGGCGCCATCGCGGTCGATCTCACGGGGTACTCTCTGCAATACGCCGCCGCCACCGGCGATACGTGGTCGAGCGCGGCGCTTACCGGCTCGATTGCGGCGGGCGGCTTCTTCCTCATCCAGCTCGGGACGCCCGGTCCGCAGGGCCAGGCCTTGCCGTCGCCCGACGCCAGCGGCAGCAACATCAGCCTGTCCGCCACCGCCGGCAAGATCGCGCTGGTACACGCCAGCGTGGCCATGCCACGCGGCACCTGTCCGTCGAGCGACGCCATCGACTTCGTCGGCTACGGCGCCGCCAACTGCTCGCGCAGCTCGAACGCCGGCGAGAACGCGGCGCCCCTCCTCAGCTACCTCGGCGCGCTGGTACGCGCGGCAAATGGCTGTACCAATAACAACCTGAACTCGTCCGATTTCACGGTGGCAACGCCGGCCCCGGCCGGCAAATCCGCGCCTGCCGTCGCCTGCACCTGCCCCCCGGTCATCCTCAACGAGACCGGACACCCGCTCGAGGCCGACCTGTGCAACGTGCAGCCGCCGCTCGACCTGACGATAGCGGCGGGCACGAGCACGGCGGTCATCAAGGGGCAGGTCTACGAGGCCGGCCTCACCGAGGCCGCGGGGGCCGCCCCGGCAGCACGGGCGCAGCTTGGCATCGGCCCCGCCAACCGCAACCCCGAATACGAATCGGGTTGGAGTTGGACCGACGCCGGCTACGACTCGCAGGTCGGGCAGTCTGACCAATACTCCACGACCTTGCCGCCCAGCTCTGCCGGCAGCTATCGCTTCGTTTATCGCGTGAGTCTCGATGGCGGCAACAGTTGGACCTACTGCGATGGCGCCCAGGCCGACGGCGGCGCCGGCGCCGGCACCGGCATGACGTTCGACCTCGAGAACATGGGCGTGCTCACGGTGACGCCGTAGCCGACGGGCCGCGGGCCCTCGACTTGCCATTGGTCGGGCGGCGGTCACCGCACTCGGCGATGGGCGACCCGAGCGGGACGTGGAGCGGCCAGCGGGCCGAGATCTTTACACACCTGCAGGTGTTTCGCGTTTTCCTTGTGACAGGCGCTGCATTCACGCCTGCACGTCGCAGACACTGGCTTGCCCGCACCATTGTTTTCGCAAGCGCACGCGTCTGCACAGCGCGAGTCCGCGTCGCCGACCTTCTCCACGCAGCGCTGCGCGAGGTAGGTGCGGTAGAGCGTATCTTCGTCGCTCGCCAAGTTGGGGAGGTAGCTTGCGTAGTCCGTGATGTCGCTTCTGGCGTGGCTGTTGTCCGGATGAAGCGCCACGCAGCTGGTTAGCAAATCCACGCGAGCCGACTCGGGCGCCGTCTTCATGCGCGCTCGACTGCGAGAGCACTGCGACTCCGAGAATGAAACGTCGCCTGCCTCGCGCAGGAGCTCGAGGCGGCGTTTGACGATGGGCACGGCCTTGGGATGCGCCAACGCGTAGCTGTCGATCAACGTTTGCTCCTCGACGGAGCGGCCAGCCAGCCACAGCAGCCTTCCTTTCACCTCGACCACAAGCTCGATGTGTTCTTCATCAAGAGCCTTGTCGTTCAGGAAAGGCTCCAGCATGGGCAGCACGTCTTCGATGATCGGCCAGTAGTTGGTGTTCAGCTCCGACCTCGGTCGATAGGTCGGCAAGTCGTCTTCGCACGAGGTGCAACTCGTATCGACGAGCGAGGCCAGGCAAAACAGGGCCACCACGCGCGCGTACGTGCTCACCGCCTCGAAGCTGTTCGGAGAAGACTTGGCCGCCTTGTACTTGGCGGCCATGTCCTCGTCCGGGAACCTGAACTTGCCTTGCCGTTCGCTGGAGCGGAATCCATCGTCGGAGCTCGCCCCGCCTTTGCGATTGTCCAAGGACGCCGAGCAGGCGGCGCAAAGGACCAGCGCGAGGACGACGAGAAGATGCTTCTTCACCCCCTTGTCTTCGGCAGATTGTCACCCGCCCTGGAGACCACGCCATCGAACAAATTTCGTCCGGGCCGCACGCATCACCGTACAATGGAACCCATGCGTACGCCGGTGTTCGGGTGGCTAAGTGGGAGCATCTTCCTTTGCTGCGCGTTTCTCTTCGCGGGCTGTGGCAGCTCGGATTCGGGCAGCGGCGCGACTTCTACGCAGGCGCTTTCCGGAAAGATCGGCGGCAAGACGTGGACCTTCGCGACCGGCGAAACCGACTCCTATCTTTCTGATGGGAACACGCTTTTCACCACGCTGTACGCCAGCACCTTTGCAGCGTGCAGTACCTTCATGCCGGATACTTCCGCAGGCACCATCATCGCCTCGCTTCCTAGGAAGACAGGCAGCTATGGCCTGAGCTTGTCGATGAACGTGACCTTCTACAACCCGCCTGGAGACAATTGGGTGGCAACACGAGGAAGCCTGGAAATCACCGAGGTTACGGACACGACCATCTCTGGCGGCCTCACCGCCACATA
>CAZTTW010000392.1:0-5204 GCA_964616265.1 uncultured Myxococcales bacterium
TCCGCTTGCGCCTGGCGCTGGCCCATTCAATTAATACGGTGGCCATCAAGCTTCTGTCGGATATCGGCATCCTCCAGGTGCGCGACATGGCCGAAAAAGCCGGCCTGGATTTGCCTCCCGTGGAGAAGCTGGACCTGTCGCTCGCGCTCGGCACGGCGACGGTCACGCCGCTGGCGCTCAGCAACGCCTATGCGACCTTCGCGGCGGGAGGACAATCGGCGGAGGCGCGGCTGGTAACCGCGTTCGGCAACGAACCGAATCCGGCGCCGACGCTGCAGCAGTCGATCAAGCCAGAGACCGCCTACGTCACCGTATCGATGATGAAGAGCGTGCTCGAAGTGGGGACCGCGCGCGCCGCCGCGCCCAAACTGCGCCGTCCAGCCGCGGGCAAGACCGGCACCACAGACGAAGATCGCGACGCCTGGTTCGTTGGCTTCACACCCAACCTGCTCGCTGGCGTATGGGTCGGCTTCGATGAACGGCGCGTGCTCGGCCGCGGCGAAGAAGGCGCACGAACCGCCCTGCCCATCTGGATCGAGTTTGTGACGAAAGCGCTAGCCGGCACGCCGGTAAGCGATTTCGCCCAGCCTCCGGGCGTGGTCGTGGCACGCATCGATCCCGCGACCGGCCTCCTGCCCGCACCTGGAACCGAAGGGGTCGAGGAGGTCTTCCTCGACGGAACCGCACCCACCGAAAGCGCCGCCGCTCCCGGGGAAGAAGCCACCCCCGACCAGCTCCTGCTCGAAGGCCAAGGAGGACGATAGTCGGAAGGCGGCTTGCGGTGCGCGTGAGGGTGAGCGTGTTCGTAGGGGTACTCGGAATACGAAAATCGTGGGCGAATTGCGTGAGCGGCCGCCGAGCCGCTCACGCTTCCGGCCGAGTAAGACGACTACGACCGACGCCGACGGAACAGCAACCCAAGGAGAGTGACCCCAACGAGAAGGATCGGTGCACGCGGCTCAGCGCCAGGCGCGACGATCGTGCAGAACCCCGAGCCGAGCACCTTGACATCGCCGATCCCCACCACAGCGGCATCCTTCTTGACCACGGCCGCGTCGTCTACGACGACTACCGCGCTGTCACGGTTCGGTTCGGGCACGAGTGCGTCGGAGCCAGTCTCGGCGCCCGACGGCCGTGTATCGACGCCATCCGCTTGCGAATCGATCGGCTGGACGTCGAGAGCCACCGCAAGATCTCTGCCCTGGTCGATGCCACTATCGATCGTTAGCGGCGGCTTCGTATCGCCGATCACAATCGCAACATCCGGCGCCAGATCGGGAGCCGCCACGTCCTTATTGACGGCCACGTCGTCGTTCGCGCTGACATCCACGCCTTCCGCGTCGACGAAGACCGTGCCGACATCCAGTCCGCCGTCGAGTGCCGCCGAGCCATCCAGGCTGCCGGCATCGAGAGCAGCTGCTTCAATCGTCCAGGTCGACGACGGTGGCGTCTGCTCGACGTTGCCCGCCTGGTCGGTGGATCGCACGGTCAGGGTGTGCGTGCCATCGCCGAGCGGCGGCGTCGTGTAGGTAGCGCTGGTCGGAGCCGAGGCGTTGCAAGGCGCGAAGGCCCCGCTGTCGATCTTGCATTCGTACGTGACGGACGTCTCGGTGTTGGTGAACGTGAAGGTTCCAGTCGGGCTCGGCGATGGACTCGTCGGATGCGTCTGGATCGTGGTGACCGGTGCAACCGTGTCGATCGTCCACGTGTACGTGACCGGCGGGTTCTCGACGACGCCACCCAAGTTCGTCGAACGCACGGAAATCGTGTGCTGGCCGTCGGTCAGCGTCGGCGTCGTATAACTCGCGTTGCAGGCAACCCAGTTCCCCGTGTCGATCTTGCATTCGTAGGTGACTGGCGTCTGGGTGTTGGTGAACGTGAACGAACCCGTCGTGACCTTCGTGAAAGTCGAGGGCTTGGTCGCGATGGTGGTAACCGGCCCCGCCGACGTCGCACAGTAGAGGAAGCTGCTGGCGTCGCCGTCGGTCAGACCGGCGTTTCCAGCGGTCGCGCCGTCGACGGGAAAGGTCGTCATGCTCAACCGATCCGTGTTTCCGCCGGGTCCGCCGTTCGCGGAGACCACCGGCGTTCCACCAGCGACCGCGATATAGCCGCCGCCGCCGCCACCGCCCGGACCCTCGACTTCAGTGTCGCCCGAGCTGCCGACTTGATTGCCGCCGTGACCGCCGTCTGCCGTGATCTTGACGGTGCTGGCAATGATGGCCGCGTGCAAGACCACCGTACCGCCGCCGCCACCGCCGCCGGGCGCATCGCCGCCAGCCGCCACGTACTGCGCAACTCCACCCTGTTCGCCATCGACCGTAATGGTCCCAGCGCCGGTGACAGCACCCGCAATGATGAACACCAGCCCGCCGCCCCGGCCACCGCGGCCAGCGGCGTTGTTGTTACCGTCACCGGCACCACCGCCGCCGCCCATGAAGAGACGCGATGTCGGACTGTTCGAGACCGGGCGACCGCCCAGCCCGCCTACCGGTCGTCGCAAGTCACCGCCCCAGCCAGCGGCTCCAGGAGCAGTCGCGGCCGGACCGGCCGCATTCGCCGAATAGGTGTAGCCGCCACGACCGCCGCCTGCGGAGTTCGAGCACGCAGTGACACCGGGCTCGAGCAGCCAGGCCGTTCGCCACGCCTGACCTATCGCACACTGCTCCATCACACCTTGCCCGGTCCAGGTTCCTCCGTTGGCTGCGTTGGCGCCGCCGCCACCGCCGGCATTGTGAGAATCCCCACCACCGCCTCCGTTGGCCGGAGCGCCTCGTCCGAAGTAGGTGGTGCCCAAGTCGTTTTCATAGCCGGCGATGCCTTCGCCTTTCTCGGCACCTGCCGCGGTCGCCGCCGAGAAATAGACGCTGGTGCCGGGCGGACCCTGACTATCGTTGTCGACGGCGCCGCCACGAAAACCCTTGGCTGAAACATCGACGCTGCCGTTGAGATCCAGAGTCGTTTCCGCATGCACCGCCACCACGCCACCTACGGTGCCATTCCATGCCGGTGCGGTGATCATCGTGCCCGCTGGAATGGTCAAGGTCGTGTACTGCGGCACACGGATGACCTGGGTTTTTCCGGCGCGCACGTAGGCGTTCTTGAGCCCGCAAGCGAGCGTGATGACGTTGCCGGTGCGCCCCTCGACGCCCACAAACTCGTAGTGGCCGGACGTGCCGAGATCCGTAATGGTGCCGTAGGCGTCGCCGTCCGTTGTGGTGTTGATGGTTGCGCCCGCCATCTGAATGATGAGCAACAAGTCGCCCTGCGAAACCGCGTTGGCGAAACTGGCGTCGTTTACAGTGAGGGTCGTATCGCCGATGGCCAGATCGGCAGCGCCCACGAGCTGGGAATAGAGGTTGACGGTCTCGGCCCCGACGACCGTGTGCGCTCCATCGCGTCCCACGACGGCTTGCCGTACGTGCGTCGCACGCTGCGTGCTGCTTTCAAAGAGCGAGGGACATCCCGCACCCGCCACGGCCAAGAACACCAGCGGGGCCAGGGCGAACGCTCGGCCGAGTCCCCGTCGCAACGCCACCTTCATCCGATTCTTGCGTTTCATGGTGCTACCTCACTCCTTCTTTTCGCGAGACGTCTTCTCGACGATCTTGAATTGCACACGACGGTTCTTCTGCCGTCCTTCCGGCGTGTCGTTGTCGCTGATCGGCTCGTCCATGCCATAGCCGTGCGAGGTCAGACGGGACGGATCCACGTTGCCCTTCTTGGCCAGCCACTTGACGACGGCCGCCGCGCGCTTGTCCGAAAGCTTGCGGTTGTACGCCTTGCCGCCGCGGTTGTCGGTGTGGCCCTGCACCTCGATCTTCACGATTTCCGGGTGCTCGGACAGCACGACCGCAACCTGGAAGAGCAAGTCGTCGCTGGCTTTCAGGATGACGGCGCTGCCGGTCTTGAACTGCACTTGTTCGAGGATGATGATCTCCTCGTCGGTCACGCGAACCGATGTCGGACAGCCGTTCTTCGTCGGATCCGGATCGGGCTTGCCCTTCTCGTTCGGGCAGGCATCGACGTCGTCGCGAATGCCGTCACCGTCGGTGTCGGGCGGACAACCGTTGAGCGTCGGATCGTCGTTCTTCACGCCCTTGATATCGGGGCAGGCATCCTCGCGGTCGATGATGCCGTCGCCGTCGCGATCCGGTGGCGGCGGCGGACAGCCGTTCTTTTCGGGATCGTCGCTGCGCACGCCCGGCTCGTCGGGACAAGCGTCATCCTTGTCGTAAATGCCGTCCTTGTCGCGATCCGACGGCGGCAGCTTCTTGCGCGGCGGCGGTGGCGGCGGCGGCAAAGGCTTCTCGGGCACCGGCGCGTAGGCAATGCTGGCCACGCCGCGCACCGTGGGCGTTCCGATCCCACGCGTGATGCCGGGTCCGGCGCCAAGACCAAAGACCATCGGCCCCACGCGGAAACGCGCGCCCAAGATACCTTCCACGTTGGTCGTGGAGCGAGTGAAGCTATCGGACCCGGTCATGACTGTGGTGCCGTAAATTTCGGGACCGACTTGAATCGTCCGGTCGGCGAACAAGAGTGCGAAAGCACCCCCGAACGTCAGCTGCGATCCCATCGTCCTGCCCCCAAACGAGGTCTGCTTGTGCACGTCGGTTCCGGCGGTCACGGCGTACGCAAAGCTGTCGTCTTCGCCGGCCAGCACGAGACCGGGCGTTCCGTGCACATCGCCCGAGCTCGTCAGCTTGTCCTTGTTTCCCGTGGGGACGAAGACGTAACCGGAGACGCTGAGATTGGCCAACGAGCGCGCCTCTCCGAGCAAGCGCAAGCGCAGGCCCGCGCGCAAATCGCCTACCGCGGCACCGGAAAGCGAGCCGACGGTCTGCCCAGCCACGGTCTGAGTCTGCCCGCTGTTCACGAGCGCAATCGGCAAGTTGGCCGAGACGAGCAACCGATCCCAAAGCGAGATGCCGGCCGCCAGGTGCAAGAACAGCTGATGCGAGACAATGTTGCCGAGGCGCTGGTCGTTGGTGCCCTGGTAAAGCGCCAGCGGCCGGTAGGCGTAATCGCCCAGCAGCATGAGCCGCGGTTCGAGGTGGCCAGCAGGGTCGTCACCCTCGACGCCGAAGAAGCGGTCGCCTGCCGGGGCGGGCTGGAAGCGATCCAGCGCCAAGTCCTTGAGCTGGATCTGGGCTTGAGCCAGCGATCCGAAAAGAGCACACGACACGAATGCCGTGGCGATC
>CAZTTW010000393.1:0-5170 GCA_964616265.1 uncultured Myxococcales bacterium
CGTGTCGCCGGAGTTCCGTAGATCGAGCGTCTGGCAGGACATCTTTTTCTCGGCCGCGATTGCCAAGATGCCGTTGACGGCAGTCGCGCCACAGGCTTGCTCGTGGTCGATGCCGCCTGCGGCGAGCGATGCGATTTGGTTGGCTGTTTCGCCGTCGACGCGATGAGCCGTGGCGTAGTCGTGATAGTGGCTCAAATCCGAGCTGATCACGATCAGTGTTTCGTCCTTGCCCCAAAGTGCGGCGAGCACCCGCTTGCAGGCTTGCCAGTCCTCGTCGCCGGCCAGCAGCGGAACGATGTGCGCCGATGGAAAGACGGTCTTGATGAAGGGGAGCTGAACTTCGAGGCTATGCTCGTCTTCGTGGGCAACCTCGAACTCGCGCGCAAGCCCGGCCGAGGTCAGTGCTGTGACGGCGTCGCGGTCGACGGCAACCGGCCCGAGCGGCGTTTCGAACGCGCTGGCGCCGCTGCTCGCTACGCCGGAAAACCCTACTCGGTGCGACGGACCTAGCACGACGATCCGGTCGATATGGCTCTTTTGCGCCATGACCGCCGCGTAGGCCGCGCCCGCCGTCGCGCCCGAGAAAATGTATCCGGCATGGGGGGCGATGATGGCCTTGATGACCGTCGTTGGCGTGGCAGATGGGCTCTTCGGCAGGTAGCTCCTTACCACTGCCGCAAGTTCCTGCGGCTTATCGGGATAGAAGGTCCCAGCAAAGACGGCCGGTCGAACGCGCATGGCCTTATCGTACCTCTCTTCGAGCTTGAGAAAAGGTCAGCCGTTAGTCTGGTGGCGGAGATGTAGTAGATCGCCGCACGTGTGGCTGCCAGGGCGACCTGCGAAAGCGGCCGGCTGGGCGCGCGGCCGGCCTCGGGCAGGCCGGTAACGTGTTATGCTCGATAAGGTTGTAGTGCTGACCGCGCAACCGCGGGCGCAACGATGTTTGGACGACGAATGGAGCCACGGTGAAGTCATGCCGCCGGTGAAAACCCAGCACGACGGACGCCTAGGCACGGTCCTCGAAGGCTCGTATCGCATTACCCGCCTCCTCGGTGAAGGCGGGATGGGTGCCGTCTACGAGGCGATTCAGCTTCGCCTGAGCAAGCGCGTTGCCATCAAATTGTTGGCCTGTCGCCTGGCTGCCAACAACGATGCACTGGCGCGCTTCCGTCGAGAAGCCGAGATTACCTCTCGCCTCGGACATCCCAACCTGGTCAACGTCATCGACTTCGGCACGTCGCAAGTCGGCGAGCCTTACCTCGTCATGGAGTACTTGGAGGGCGAGGATCTGGAGGCGCGGCTTCGTCGCTGTTACTCGCTGCCTGTGCCGCTGGTGGTGCACATCGTAAAGCAAACGGCATCCGCGCTGGCGGCGGCGCACGCTCAAGGGGTCGTTCACCGCGACCTCAAGCCGGCGAATGTGTTCTTGATGCACGTGCCTGGCGAGATGGAGTTCGTGAAGGTGCTCGACTTCGGTGTTTCGAAAGTGAAAGCGGCTGGCGTCAAGCTGACCAAGGTGTCAGTCGCTCTTGGCACGCCGACGTACATGTCGCCCGAGCAGGCCGCCGGAAGGGCCGATGAAATCGATCACCCGGCTGACCAGTGGGCACTGGCGTGCATCGCCTGGGAAATGCTCAGCGGTCGCGGACCGTTTGTCGCGGACGACGTGAGCGCGCTCTTCTACCAAATCCTGAATTTGCAGCCGCCGTCGCTCTTGCTCAAGGTGCCGAGCCTCGAGCCTGAGGCGGAGTTGGTTCTGCTGCGCGCTTTGGCCAAGTCGCCTCGCGCGCGCTTTCCGTCGATTCGCGAGTTTGCGAGCGCGTTCGAAGCAGCGGCTTTAGGCAGACCCGCCGACGTCACGCCCATGCCGATGGCAGTTCCGCCTCCAGCGCTTCTCGGCAGCGTCGATGCGACTGCCGCTGCCACGGAGATGAGGCCGCTGCCAAAGCAGCTGACCACGTTTTCGCGAACCACCGGCGAGATTACGGACCGGGTGGTGCAGCCTCAGGCCCGAATGAAGCGGTCGCGCTATGCGGTTGGATTGCTGGGGCTCGTGGCGGCCGTCGCTCTCGTCCTCTTGCTCGTGCGTCCGCATTTGTCGTCGGCGGTCACTGCCGCCGCCCCGGCGGTGCGGACCCGGCCAGTCGCCGCGCCTGTCGCGCCTGCGGCGCCGTCGATTTCTCCTCTTGCTTCCACGCCGACGTCGTACACCGGCGAGGTCGAGGCTCCACTCGAGGGTCCTTCGGCGGGCAAGACGGGTGTGCAGAAGAGTCATATGACTGAGGGTGCGACGTCTTTCGGGTTGCGATTCGATAGGCGAAGCAGCAAGCGAAAGGCCGCGTCGGTGTCGAAGCAAGTCGCCGCTCCGTTGCAGCCGCGGGCAAAGCGGACCATCATTCAAGAGCTGTGAAAGCGCATTTCGCGCGCACCTTGGACGACGGGCAGGTGGCGTGCGAGCTCTGCCCGCGCGGTTGCCGTTTGCGTGAAGGCCAACGCGGCGTTTGCTTCGTGCGCAGTTGTCGCGCCGGCGAGCTCGTGCTCGACACCTACGGCCGCTCGACCGGGCTTTGCGTGGATCCCATCGAAAAGAAGCCGCTCTATCATTTCCTGCCTGGCACGCCGGTGCTGTCGTTTGGGACCGCTGGCTGCAATCTGCTTTGCAAGTTCTGTCAGAACTGGCAAACCAGCCGGGCTCGGGATTGGCAGCGGGGTAGCGTCGCCGCGGCCCCAGAAACCATCGCCCAAACTGCGCAGGGCGAGGGTTGCCCCAGCGTGGCCATGACGTACAACGATCCGGTCGTTTTCTACGAGTACGCCGTCGATGTTGCCGATGCCTGCCACCGGCGGGGCGTTCGCACCGTGGCGGTGACCGCTGGCTATATTGCGGCGCAGGCACGCGCCGAGTTCTTCCGCCACTTCGATGCGGCGAACATCGATCTCAAGGGGTTTTCCGAGCGTTTCTACCGCGATCTATGTGGCGCGGACTTGAAGACGGTGCTCGACACCTTGATCCACGTTCGCGCCCGCACGCAAACATGGCTCGAGATCACGACCTTACTCATTCCCGGCGAAAACGATGGCGAGGCCGAGCTGGACGCCATGACTCGCTGGCTTGGGGCTAACCTCGGCGCGGACGTGCCGCTGCACTTCTCCGCGTTTCATCCTGATTTTCGCTTGCTTGACCGACCGGCGACGTCGCCCGCAACGCTCCGGCGGGCGCGTGACATTGCCCGCGCCAACGGCCTTCGGCATGTGTACACCGGTAATATTACCGATCGCGACGGCAGTACGACTTTCTGTGTCTGCGGCGAGCCGCTCATCACCCGCGTCGGCTATCGAGTCGCCTCGTCTGCGCTCACTTCCACCAATACCTGCCCCGCCTGTGCCGCCCCCTGCCCCGGCCGCTTCGCCTAAAGGCTCTCGAGAAACGCGATCAAGTCATCCTTCTCCTGCCGACCGAGCCCCACCCCGAATTCGTGGCCGGTGTTGCGATTGCCGGGCAGACGCGTATCGAAAACGAACGCGCCTTGGCCGGTGCCCAGGGTGAAGGTCACCGGGCGCTCGGCGGTCGGAGCGAGCAATGCCTTGAGCGTGGGCACCGATCCGTTGTGAAGATAGGGCGCCGAGGCGACCAGCGTCGTGAGCGGTGCCGTGCGTACCCAAGGCCCGGCGATTTGCACGATCTCGGTCGGGCCGCGCCGGTGGAGCGAGGGGATGCGCACGATCGGCATACGCACGTTCTTGTCGGCGAGCGTGCGGCGATCGACCTCGAACCCGAAGAGCGCGTCGGTTCCAATGCCGCCTGCGCGCATGTCGTCCAGCTCGTCGCCTTGCGCGCGGCCATCCCCATCGGCATCGAAGGGCAGAATACTGCAGTTGGTGTACGGAATGGGCTTGGCTAGAACCGGGTGACTGTCGTGGCACGAAGCGCAGACTTTGCGAACGCTGTCGTCGCTCGCGTGCTCGTCGTCAATGCCGAATTCGTCGAAGCTCGACGCCAGCCCGGCGGGACCTTTGCCCTTACGCAGACCCAGCATGGCGAGCACGCCCATCGGTTCATGCACGCGGTGGCAATCGGTGCAGCGGGGAATCTCGAGGCCTGTCTTGGGGATGGGCTTGGACGTCGCGAGCGTCGTGGCGGAATGGCAGGACACGCAGCGGATGGGAATGCGCGCCGTGCTCGGTCGCGTCTCGTCGATAGGCGCGAGGATGGGCGGCTGGATATTCGCTTCCGCATAGACCCGCGGCACGTCGACGAGAATCTGTTGGTTGGCGATGGCGCCGACGGTGCGGTCGAAAAAGATGGCGCGGCCACGCTCGACGGCGGCGCGATCCAGCTTGGGTCGGGCAATGCTGGCCACGTCCGTGTTGTAGAGCAGCTGGCGAATTTGCGTGGCTTCGAAGCCGAGGCGCAGGCTGCGTACCATTGCGGGCGGCGCCGGCGCATTCTGGCGGAGCGCTCGCACGTACAGGATGCCGGGGAAGGAATCGGCCTGCAGGCCGATGGCGCCGATGGATCGGCTGTCGAGCACCATGGCGCGGTTGATGAGATCGGCATCGCCTTCGAGCCCGGGCGGAAACTCGATGCCCAGCTCGGCGAGTGCTTGGCCGCGCCGCTGGCCCGTGCGCTCGGCGTAGCGGCCGAGCCAGTCTACGTCGCGGGTTGCATAGGTGGCGGCCCAGTTGATGACCGAAAGCGATCGCACCAGAAGCGTGCTCGGCGTGCTCTTAGGATTGAACACCCCAGCTGGACCGGTGCGCATGAGTCCCACGTCGGCGTAGCGGCGCGAGTGCAGCCCCGGCGCGCTCATGTCCAGTCCGAACTCGTTCGTCAGATCCTGGCGACCGGGACCGGCCGAGAGCAGCGACGCCTGCACTTGCTTGGCGTCCGGCAACTTCAGCGCTTGCCGGTATTCGGCCACGGTGACCCTGCCGTCCCGATCCGTGTCGAGCACCAGATCGTCGGGAAGTCGCATGCGCCGCTTGATTTGGCTTTCGCCGTCGGGGATGCCATCGCCGTCCAGGTCGAGCACGTGGGCAGGATCGAACAGCGACGACGTTGCGAGCAGCATGCCGTAGTCGAGGCGCGTGCTGGGAAGCCCGAGCACGGTCTTGCCGTCGACCGGGTTGCGGCCGGAATGGCAAAGCCAGCACGTCATTCCGATCTCGC
>CAZTTW010000394.1:0-5167 GCA_964616265.1 uncultured Myxococcales bacterium
CACGATCGCGCTCCACACGGCCGCGGTCACGCTCGGCGCGCGCGCCAAACGCACCGTCGCGAGCGCCACCGCCGTATTGACGAGCGCCGACAGCATGGTGTCCATGCCGGTAGCCGCGTGAAAGACGTAGGAGTCATGAAAGGCGACGAGCGGAATCAGGATGAGCGCCCACAAGATACCGCTTCCGCGAAGACGTTGATCTCGACAGACCAGCGCCGCGAGGGCGACCAAACCGGCGAGCAGCGCCAGCGCCGCCGTGCTCGAAGCTACTTGCAGCGTACCGGCGGCGGATAGGCGCGGGAAGAAGACCAGGGCGAGAGCGACGGCCCCGAGATGGAGCAAGCTCGTCACGCCGTACACGCCGCCCTCGCCTGCGTTCCACGAAACGCCCTGCCCGGCGAGCACGTGCTTGGCATAGCGCAGGTACATGTACGCATCGTCGAAGTCGGTGGGTGCTGCGTGCGCCAACGTCAGCGCGCGCTCTGCCCCAAGGCCGATCGCGAGAGCGATGCCCAGGATCCACAGCGCACGTCGACCTTCAGGGCGCGACATCGTCCCGAGTCTACCTTTTCGCAGCGCCGGCACGCAGCCGTTCAAGCTGCTTGCGCGCAGCGGGCGCCGACACATGGTTGGGCGAGAGGGCAAGCAAAGCTTCGAAGGCGGCCGCTGCCTCATCGGTGCGGCCAACGGCAACCAAGGACAAGCCTCGCCCGAAGGTCGCCTCGGCGCTGGCCGGGGTGATGGTCGGATTGGCGGCCAAGACCGAATCGAAGTCGGCCAGCGCGACGTTCGGTTGGCCCGAACCAAGGAGTGCGAAGCCGTGATTCGTCCGGCTGACAGCGTCGACCAAGCCGTCGAGCAAGCGCGCGGCCTTGGCGGCATCGCCGAGCTCGAGCGCGAGCTCACCCGCAGCGGCGCGCGCTGCCTTCACGCAGTCCGACTCCCCGTTCGAGGCGATTGCTTCTTCGTAGTCGGCCAGTGCCTGCGCCTCGGCTCCCGCCTCCTGACGACGGTACTCTCCGAGCGCGCGTTTCCAGGCACAACGGGACTGCCGGGACGAGGCTGGCGGTTCGGAAAGAGGCACGACGGCAAGCCCATCCGTCGACGAATAGCTGAAGCCAAGCGGAAGCTCGGGCAGATCCGATGGCAACGGACGGCGCGCAAACACCAACCCGTCGCTCGCTCGGTAGACCAGCGCCCACCGCTCGGGATCGAAGAGCGCGCCGCGCGGATTGACGTCCGGATAGGTAACCAGCGCCGACCTCACACCGAATCCGTCGAGGAAGCCTTGCCATTCGGCGCGGGTCAAGTCGGCCCGACGAAGGATGGCGTGGAACGACTCCGGATAGCCATTGATGCGCGGGTCTTGAAATACCGGATAGCGAGGCCAGCCCTGCCACGTGAGGTACGAACCGACTTCCAGATCGCTATACATGCGTTCGCGCAGGCCGTTCTTTTCCGCAAAGCCGATGGCGGGAAAGGGGACCAAATCCGCTTCCAGACCGATGTCGAAGGCACGGCGTCCGTCGGCGACAACCGCCACCCGCGGCGCGGCCGTGAGCAAGACAAGGACGAAAGCGGCAACGAGGTTCGGCCAGCGTGCTTGCCAGCTCGGCAAAAGCCGTGTGAATACAACCGCCAGTGCCGGCCCGGCCAGCATGGCGAACTCGGCTACGAAACGAATGCGCAAGCCGCCGAGCAACGCGAGCGCCAGACACGGCACGAGCACGCGCCAGGGGATGAGTTTTTTCGCGCGCCTGCGAAGTCCGAGCGCGCCGCAAACCAGAATGCCGACGAGCAAGAAGAAATAGGGACCGTCGAGCGGCCACTGGGCGTGGCGGTATTCCTGCAGCGGCCGCAGGTAGGGCATGCGAAAGTGGTTGGTTATATAACTTAGAGCATGCCAGCCCGAGGGCGTGGCAACAATGAGCGGCGTCAGCGCCAAGGCCAGCTTCCACGCTCGACGCGCGTACGCAGGAAGTCCATCGAGGCCAGCGCCGACCGCGTAGAGAACGAGTAACGTCGGGGCGAGAAAAAAGCAGGAGTTCGCGTTCGCCCAGAGAAGGCCGCCAGGCAAGAGTAACCACGGGAAGGGTGACCGAGGATTCGTCCGATCCGGAGACAGGCCCTCGGAGCGCTCGAGCACGAGCAGGAGGGCGGCCAGCCCTACGAAGGTCACGAGATGCGGACGCTCGACAAAACGCGGCTCGGCAGCCCAGGCGGCAAGCGCCAACACCAGCGCGGCAACGGCGGGATGCGCACCTCGCCGAATCGCCACGCGGTAGAGCATCGACCAGGCAGCGAGCACGAAGGCTGTCTTGAGCAAGACCGTGCCCGGAATTCCCGCCGCTCGATGGGCGAGGGCGAGCACGATTTGGAAAAGCCACGCGAGATTCACGTCGGTAGCGTGCGGATGCGTGAACGACAGCAAGTTCTCCGTCGGCACCCGGTGCGTAGCGAGGACGATTTCGCCGAGGCGCAGATTGAAAAACACGTCGGTCTCGTCCATCGGGACGAGGCAGCGCCCAGCCACGAACAAGAGCAGAAGCAGAATCACGTGCGGCCATCATGCCCAAGCTGGCAGCGGGCGCAACCGGCGTCGAGCGCCAAGCGCGTGGGGAGCTGCCGAGCTTTGCTGGCGTGGGGAGCCCGCCATCACAATATGCAAAAGCCCGTCAGGGACCGCTGTCTTTGTCCCTGACGAGCTTTGCCCGAACTAGTCTAGGCGGTTAGGAAGCTGCTTAAGCTAGGAGTGCATTAGCTCCCTGACCTTTACGACGTGATCCGAAGGAGGCTCTTCGCTGTCGATCCGAGCGATGGAAATGTACTTGATGCGGAAGGCGTTCCCGCCTAGCCGACTGAGGCCCCAATCCATGGCGTCTTGTAGGTCGGCAAACAAAGCTAAGGGCTGATGAGACCGGTCAGGGATTATGGCGAAGCAACAAGGAATCATGGCTCTAGGCTTCTGCAGCGTCCGTGCCAGTCCTGATCTCCGCAAAGACACTGGGCTTCCTTGCGCCAGACGGCTGCGCGATCTCAACTTGGCGTGCTCAAGTTGAGCACGGTGAGCACGAGGCCCCGGGTACCCCTACCGTCGTGGGCGCGGCAAGCCCATGGTTGCCAGCTTCTTGACCAGCGTTCGACGAGCGATGCCAAGCAGAGCCGCCGCGCGCGTCTGATTGCCTCCGCACTGGGCGAGCGCTGCCTGAATCTGGTCGCGCTCGGCCGACTTTAAGGTGCGTTCGCCGTCATTCTCCGGCGTCTCGACGATGCGCATCCCCTTTTGCGTACTGCGTGGCACCAAGCGCTCGCAACGGGGGTCGACGTCATCGACGGACAGAACGTTCGAATTGGAGAGCAGCACCGCCCGCTCCACGCAGTTGCGCAACTCGCGCACGTTGCCGGGCCACGACTGTTCCTCCAAGAACTGCAGAGCATCGGGGGAAAGCTCGGGGGCGCCGCCGCGCCCCAGGGCGACAGCCGCCTCGGCGGCAAACAACCGAGCGAGCGGCGCGATTTCCGATCGGCGCGCACGCAGTGGCGGAACTTCGATCGTGACGCCGCTCAGCCGAAAATAGAGATCTTCGCGAAATTGGCCGGTGCGGATGCGTTCGCGCAGATCGCGGTTGGTCGCCGCCAGGAAGCGCACGTCGAGCCGACGCACGCGCGTTCCGCCGATGGGAATCACCTCGCGCGTTTCCACGACTCGCAAGAGCTTGGCTTGCAACGCGAGAGGCATCTCGCCGATTTCGTCGAGCAACACGGTCCCGCCGTTGGCGGTTTCGAAAAGACCGAGCTTGGCGGCGCGAGCACCGCTGAAGGCACCGGCTTCGTGGCCGAACAGCTCGCTCTCCAGCAGGTTCTCGGCGAACGCGGAACAGTTGAGCCGCAGGTAGGGCTTCTTGCGGCGAGGCGAGCGATCGTGAACGGCGGCGGCGACGACTTCTTTGCCCGCGCCCGTCTCGCCGACCAGCAGGACCGAAATGGTGCCCGCCGCGACCCGGTCGACCAGCTCGAAGAGCTTCTTCATCGCGGTCGACTGCACGATCAGGCGCTGATCGGATTGTCCCGACGAGCTGTCGGCAGGGCCGCCCGAGCGCAGCGCGCGGATGTGCTCGCCCGCCATGATCACCTCGCGGGGCTGATCCGTATGCGCAGCCGAAGTGCTGCCCAGTTGGTGCACCACCAAGGAGGCCGAGCCGATGAGCACCGCCACACCCGGCAGCACGACGACACGTCCGTTGGGGGCGATGCGCTGGCCGCCGATGCGGGTGCCGTTGGCGCTGCCCAAGTCACGGATGACGATGGTCCCCTCCACCACGACCAGCTCGGCGTGGTAGCGCGATACCGATGGGCTGCCGAGCACGATGTGATTGTCCTCGGCGCGCCCGATGCGGAGCTCGCCCCGCTCGGGCATGGGCATCATGGTCGACTCGTTCGGCTCGACGATCGTCAGCCACAGGCGCGTGTTCGTAGCCTCGGACGGCTCATCGAGGAGCGTGCGCTGCAAAGCCTTCGCGTCACTCTCGGGCAAGGGCGAGCTTGCTGATGTTCCGGGTCGCACCATCAAGGCCCATCATATGCCATGAGACGAGCCTTTCTCGACGGCCATAGTGACTAACGCCGACAGCCTAAGCCAAATTCACAAAACCTACTCGCTCATGGCTTCGAGGGCTTTGGAATCCACGACACGTAGCCGCCGCTCGTCGACGATTTCGACGGCGCCAGCGTCCGCCAGCTTGCGCAAGACGCGCGAGAAGGTCTCGCTCGTAAGATTCAGGTGCGAGGCAATGTGCTTCTTGAGGCCGGCAAGTCCGACGGTGCCACGCGCATCCGACTTGGCAAGCAGCAGATGGCGAGCCACCCGGCCGGTGGCATCGCGCAAGGTGATGTCCTCGATGAAGCCGGTCAGCTTACGCACCCAGTGGCTCACGCCGACGAGCAGCTCCAGGCAGAACGCATGCTCCTGACGAAGCATCGTCATGATCGCGTCGCGCGGCAGGAGCGCGCATTGCGCGGCTTCCGTGACCTCGGCAAACGCGGGACAGGGAAAGCCGCCGATGACGGCGACCTCGGCGAAGGTTTGCCCCGGCCCAGCCATGTGCAGCGTGTGTTCCTTGCCACCGGCGCCGATGCGATAGATACGGATCGCGCCGCTGCCCACGCA
>CAZTTW010000395.1:0-5157 GCA_964616265.1 uncultured Myxococcales bacterium
AGCTGGACGAGGCGTGGCGCTCGCGCGGCATCAAGAACCGCATGGAGTTCTTCCGTGGGGCGATCGGCCACTACCTCAGGCACATCGGGGCCGAGGATGCTGCCGGGCTCTTCGTCAACGACGTCGCTGTGTAGGAGAACGCGGACGAGGGGCAGTGGAGGGCGGCGCTCGTCGGGGCTGGGTATCTTGGATCGACCCTAGTCTAGAGGCCTTGCTAGATTGGCAAACTGGAGCGCCTATTTGATGTATGAAGAGTCAACGGCTGATCGACAAGGGTCGCGAAGGAACATCTCAAGCTATCGATGCTCAAGACGCAAAAGTCTGACGCCCTCGACTGCCACGACTTCCCGGTCTGGCAGCTGCGCGCAGCGCTTGAGGTTGCATACCAAGCGGGTCTCGCCGCCGCGAAAAGAGCGCAGCGATGAGACGGCGGACACGGCCAAGGGCGGCTTGTACACCACGACCCCGGTCCCCGACCGCGAGGTGATACAATTCTGTTGATGCTCATCCGTATGCCACGAATCGCCGGCTCCCTCGGCCTTCTGTTCACCTTTAGCCTGGCCGCCTGCCATGACAGCACCGAACGGAACAAGACGGATGCGTTCAGTGTTGCCGACACCGCCGCCGACGATGCGCCAACACGGCCACCGACGGACGCCGCTGTCTCCCGAGATACCCCACCCTCGGACCTGTCCTCGTCGCGCGATGTCGCCGCCGACAATCCGGCCAATGTCGATATCGCCGATGGGCCAATCGAACGGACGATCGTACCAGACCTGGAATCGATCTTGGACGTCGGCATTGTCACTACGACCTCCGCCGAAGTCGGGCTGGCCGTGTGGGGCAGCTCACCAAATGACATTTGGATTGGAGGCAAAGGCGGGATGTTGCGCCACTGGAACGGCAGTGCCTGGAAGGACTATCCGTTCTTCTCAGCGACTTGCTTGGTCGTGTCGATCTGGGGATCGAGCCCGACCAGCGTCTGGGCCGCAGGCTGCACGAATACCGTGGCTCATTGGGACGGCATCCAATGGCAGGAACAAGCGACGCCCGCGGGAAATCGCTTGCTTGAGACGATGGCGGGTAGTGCTGACGACGATATTTGGATTGGCGGCTGCAGCGGCATGCTACTGCGTTGGGATGGCCACAGCTGGTCTGACGTCAGTGTCGGAATGCTTTGCCATGAAGCCTTCTGGTTCAATGGACGCTCCGATGGCTGGCTGGTAAGTATCAATGGCAGCGCTTCAGGAATCAGTCGGTGGAATGGCCAGCAGTGGACCGAAATGGACATGACCGGCATCGGGGAAGGTCGCCCGACCTCGCTCTTTGCGACGGCCATTGACGACGTTTGGGTAGGCACCTGGAATGGGCTCTATCACTTCGACGGAACACAGTGGGGTATCCCCAGCGCCGGTACGGACATCGGCAAGGACCGGAGCTCCGTGTTCGCGTTGTGGGGTCGGTCTTCGCTAGACATGTACGCTGGTACCACCCAGGGATCGCACTTTGATGGCACGTCCTGGTCGAGTCTGCCGCTGGCACCAGGCAGCGTACGCGGGATCTGGGGCGAGGCCGTCGGTGAAACGTGGTTTGTGGGCGACAACGGCTTTCTCGGCCGGGTAACGAACTAAAGCGGCGAGGCGGCTGTCGTCCGCAGCGTTTGGGACCTAGATCTGGTCACTCGCACCTGCGATGCCGGCACCGGTGCTGGTGGTCAACTTCGGTGACAAGCCGGCGCCCCTCCCGGGAATTGCACCGGCGCCTGTGGACCGTCGCTTCATTTTGTCTATTAATCTGTCGGCTGAAGAGAGCGATGTGCTTCCGGCGTCCACCGCCGCAATTTGGGCACGGCGTTCGTAGGGGCGCCGCCACCACCGTTCAATTGGCGCAGCCGGGTTGATTGGACACGCCCGCATCTGTATCGGGGCAAACCCGGCATTGAAATGTCACCTTCGTACTTGCGGGGGTGTAGGAAGGAGGAGGCCAATCAACGGGACACACGCGCAGACTTGCACCCTCGAGGAGAAAGGCATCGATTCATCTTGGCATAAGCAAGAGGTGAACCAGACGGATCGCCCGGCAGTACGTGAGTTTCGCCCGTGCCCGCGCCAACGTGGTTGGCTAACTGATCTTCGAAGTAGTCAGGGTGCGGATGTCACGCCGGCGGCCAATCTAGCCACGGCTGGGTTGTCTTCGCCGACGGCTCTTGCGAGGCTGGTGAGCACGGGTTCGCTCGTTTGACCACCCAGCAAGCACCGAGCGGCATTCTCGACGGAATACTGCGAAGCCTTGCAATAGGTGTCGACCCAATACCCTTCCAGCGACTCGCGAAGGTCGTTGGCAAAGGCACCGAATTCCATGACCAGCCAATTGTCGGCGCTGGGAACCGACGTGTGTACGGGATGGATGTCGGCGGGCTCGAAGGTCACGTGGTGATCGCGGCCGCGCAGGGACTCGCCTTTGCGGAAGGTACGGGAAAACGGTCGGGCTTGGTTTGAGAATGACACCGTGACTTGCAGATTCGCTTCGTACCGTCGCCAGTGATCCTTCGCTTCGTACGGATAGTCCTCGGTTTGGGGAACGACCATGATCGTGCCTCTTCCCACGGGAAGGATGGGATACGCGAGGTGGTAGTCGGTGAATCTCCCATGAAGGACGACGGTTTGGTCCGTTTGCGTGGATCCGTACGTGCCGTCGACCGTAACCTTCAATGGCGCGGACCCGACAGAGCTCGACCAAGGCGTTTGCGCGATGACGCGGAGCAGAGTCTGGCGAATGACATCTTGCTGTTCGGTCGGGACACCGTTCGTCTGAATGACGATGTCGGTCCGAGTCTGCTCGGGCGCATCCTTGGTTGTCGTCTCGACGAAGTGTGCACAGTAGCGACGGATGAGCGCCGCCTGGAAGGGCTTGTCTCGGCGATTCGCCGAGCTCAGGCGAGAACACGCCTGTTGTCCAGACGTTCGCATCTCCGCCACTCCGGCCATGAAGGACTCGCGCAGCGGGGCACGCTGAAGCAAAGGCGCTCGCTTTTCCCAGTAGAGCTCTGCCGTCAAGGGTTGCTCCGTCATCGCTCGCACATCCGAGGAAAGGGCCTCCTTGGCTCGGGCAATCTGCGCTACGAGAGACTGCGCCGTCTTCGGCCTGGAGGACAGTGACGTTGTCTCCGCCAAACGAAGGATCTGATCGAGCTCCGCCAGACTGACGAGATCGCCGGCTGAGTGGCCGTCATGAGACAACCTCTCGAGATTTGCGAGGCGCGCCTCCATCGCTCCAAGTTGCGCCTTTTGGCAGGTTGACCGGGATGCTGGCTGCCCGCCTTGTTGGCAAAGCTCCGCGGCTTGAAAATAGCGTCCTTGCCGTACGTGCTCGCGGATTGGGTCGCTGGCACAACCGGTGATGGCAAGTGCGAGGACAAAGGCTGCTCGCCAACGGGAACAATAGAACATGGCAGTGGCCGTCATGATAGGTCGCCGTGTGCAACCCTTGCGCCACAATTGGGCGACGGGAAATGACAGAGCAGACCGCATTATCGGTCGTGCTGGCACCAATTCCGTCGCTCCTAGCTACCGTCGCTGTTGCAGATTGTTCACGCCGCGCGGGCTTATAATTCCCAGCAAAGGAGCTCTGCCCCTGGATGATCACCTGTTCGTAGATGAGAGCGCGCGAGCCCAATGGCTCGGTCCATCTTGTGCAAGCTACGGCGGCCCGAGGTGCGTCGGAGGTTGGCGAGCTGCTGGCGTGGGGACGAGTTTTTCGAACGCCAGTTCCGCACGGGTGCGGAAGGCGGAATGCAGCGATCCAGGGAGGCTCATGAACCAGACGCCATGGCTGGATCATGCATGAAGGTAGGTGTTCATGGTCAGACCGATCATCAATCGTCGTCACCTTGGGAAGGATCGCGGTGCGGATGACGACCTGGCGAAGGACAGGAGCATTCGACCGATCACCTTGGGGCGTTCTTCCGGTTGCGTTCGGATTCCTTCTTTGGAATGCGAAACGGCGGAGAGTCCCTGGGGCGAAATGAGGTGCGTGGCACGCTGTCGCACTCGATGCGGCAGATTGTCGCCATCTGCGCCACAGGGCGCGCTCTCGTCTCGGCTGCTGGCAAGATCATGGGCTGGAACCGAATCGAGAGCTGGCACACCGAATGCTGGGTTCCAGACTATCCGGGAGGTCTTCGATGAATACATTTACGGCATTGATAGCCGACTGCGCAGTGACGGAGATGTCGGTGGCATCTCCTTTCCTCGCTTCCCGTGACTACTTGGGAGACCCCGACAATCCCCGATCCGGTCGATGGTCCCGTTGCAAGGTCGAAGGGCCTCGTGAAAGTGCAAAGGCCACACTTGTTGGTACCTCGCAATGCCCTTCATATCACTGTGGATGAGAAGTCCGACTCATCTCACGAAGCCTTTTGTCGCGACGCTCCTTCTGTTCGCGTATACTGCAGGTTGCGCGCACATCGCTAGCGGCGAGTATGGCGTCAGTCTCGATGCCACAGGGAAGCCTTCCTCAACTGAATCCCAAGCAACGAAGTTGCGTATCAGCGCCGGAGAAAAGACGCGCATGTCGAGTCTCTACTTTGGCCAGATCGAATTCACGTTCGAGAACCCGACGGGCGAATGGATCACCGTCGAGCGCGTGGCGCTAGATTTCGGCAGCGCGAAGAACAACCAAGCCGTCCTCTTCCCGTGGGGCGCGCGCCTCGACAACTGGGCCGCAGCAACCATCCAGCGAAATGCCGTCCGAGATGCCAACAATGCCCTGGCCCTCGAGCTTCTTGCCGCCGGAGGAGCGGTCGCCGGATCCGCCGGCAGGCATGCGCCTGCGGCCCGTGCGGCTGGTGGCTTCGCAAGTCTGGCCGCCCTGACCGCCATGTCCGCGACCCACGCGGAAGTGCGGGCCGAAACTGCCGAGAACGCCCCCATCTTCGAAGGCAGCCATCTCTTGAACGTGCCCTTCGACGTACCGCCCGGCCTTTTCGTCAAACGCTGGCTGGTCGTCAACACCCCGGCCGACCCCAGTCTAAGTTGCCTTACGAGCGTCGTGATGACCTACGAGCTCTCCGACAAGACGAGCCACCGTATCGTGCTGGGCATTCGCAATCCAGGAGCTGCCGGAGAGTGGCAGGCGAACGTGTGCTCACCCAATACA
>CAZTTW010000396.1:0-5146 GCA_964616265.1 uncultured Myxococcales bacterium
GGGGTTTGCCAGCGCCCTGCCCGCGCTGACCAAGGCGGTCAAACCAGGTTCAGCCGTTCCCAAGGGCCCGGTTCCTGCGGATCCCAAGGTGCAGAATGGCTCCGTCGTGCTCGCCGCCATCACGAGCTGCACGAACACCTCGAATCCGCCGTTGCTTATCGCTGCGGGACTACTCGCCCAGAAAGCCGTCGCGCGCGGCCTTGTGCGCAAGCCGTGGGTGAAGACCTCGTTCGCGCCGGGCTCGCAAGTCGTGTCCGCGTACCTGCAAGAGGCCGGCGTGATGCCCGCGCTCGAGCAGCTTGGCTTTCACATCGTGGCGTACGGCTGCACCACGTGCATCGGGAATTCGGGCCCGCTGCCCGCCGCCGTGACCCAAGCGATCGCCGAGAACAATCTCGTCGTGGCGTCGGTGCTGTCAGGCAACCGCAATTTCGAGGGCCGCATTCACCCCGAAATCCGCGCGAACTACCTCGCTTCGCCGCCGCTCGTGGTGGCCTATGCCCTCGCCGGGCGGGTCGACCTCAACCTGGACAAGGATCCGCTCGGCGTCGACCAGGCGGGCCAGCCGGTCTTCCTCAAAGACATCTGGCCATCGCCTGCCGAGATCGCGGAAGCGGCTTCGAAGGCCGTCAAGCAGAGCATGTTCCAAGACGCGTACGCGACGGTTTTCCAGGGCGATGCCCGCTGGCGCAGCATTCCCGTCGGACAGGGCGCGACCTACGCGTGGGATGACGCCTCGACGTACATCAAACATCCGCCCTACTTCGACGGCATGACCAAGACGACCGATCCGGTTCACGAGCTCAGCGGCGCACGCGTGCTGGCGATGCTCGGCGACAGCATCACCACCGACCACATTTCACCCGCTGGCTCGATCAAAAAAGACGGCCCGGCCGGAAACTACCTGACCGGGCTGGGCGTCGAGCCCAAGGACTTCAATTCCTACGGCGCCCGACGCGGCAACCACGAAGTCATGGTTCGCGGCACCTTCGCCAACGTGCGCCTCAAGAACCTGCTCGCGCCGGGCACCGAGGGCGGCGTGACGCGCCACCTTCCCGACGGTGCAGCCATGTCGATCTACGACGCCGCCATGAAGTACGCCGCCGAGAAAGTGCCGCTCATCGTTCTGGCCGGCAAGGAATACGGCTGCGGCTCCTCGCGCGACTGGGCGGCAAAAGGCACGCTCCTGCTCGGCGTGCGCGCCGTCATCGCGCAAAGCTACGAACGTATCCACCGCTCGAACCTCATCGGCATGGGCGTCGTGCCGCTCGAGTTCCTGTCCGGGCAGGATCCGAAGAGCCTTGGCCTTACCGGCGAAGAAGTCTTTTCAACGATCGGTTTGCCCGCCTTCATCGCCAACCCGCCCGCGGATCGCCAAATCACTGTCGCGTTCAAGCGTGCCGATGGCAGCCAGGGCGAAATCAAGGTGCGGGTCCGCATCGACACCAAGCAAGAAGCCTCCTACTACGAGCACGGCGGCATTCTTCGCTACGTGCTCCGCAGCCTGGTGGCGTAGAGCCCGCTACATGCTCTTGTAGCGAAACAGCTTCATGCGCGGGGCGCCCGAGACCTCGAAGAAGAAGCCAAAAGCGAAATTCACGATGCCGTGTCCGTCTTCGACCAGCCTTTTCGGCGGGTTGATGAAGGGCTGGGCTTCCTTGAACGCATCGACGGCCGTGTCGTCGAGAAAATCGAGACCGCAGGTGTGCACCACGGACACCTTGGCCAGAGATCCGTCCGCCTTCAGATTGACCTGCAAGAGCGTGTAGCGGTCTTCGCCGCCGTAGATTTTTCCCGTCGGATCACGGCGCTGGTACTCCTCGGCCGGCTTCCAGTGATCGCGGACTTTCTCTTTCACGCGGTTGAAGAAGGTAGCGTAGACCCAGCGCTTGGCATTGAGCGCCGTCTCGTTGCCCTCGTCCACGTCGGCGAGATGATCCTGCGTGCCGCTGCCGACGGCGCGGGCAATTTGTTCTTCCGACGGCAGCAGCCCATAAAGGCCAGGACTGCCACCGCTCGGGCGGTCGGGCGAAGGCATCAGCGACGGGCGAGGCGCGCCACCACCCGAGTGCGAGAAGGCGCCTTCGGGATCGCTCGGGAGTTGTTCCTCGCTGCCCGCTTCTGTGCTTTGCGGAGTCATATCACCAGGCCGCGAGCGAGCAGACTGACTTCGATGCTCCTCGTTCGGCATGCGCATGGCAAGGGGACCCGGCGCTGGCGGGTATTCCGACGGATTCGGCGTGAGGGCCGGCGTGTTCTTCTTGGTCGGTTCCACGTCCCCCGTGTGTCGCTGCCGCGAATTCGGATCGAACTTGCCGTAGCGCTTGGTCTCGTGCTCGACCCACGAATCGTATTCCGCGGCAAAGCGGGCGTCGTCAGGGCGGCGCTCGTCGTGCGGGCGCGGCAAGTCGATCACCTGGCCGGGCGCCTTCACCGCTTCTTCTTCCTTCTTTTTCTGCTCCTCTTTCGCCTTTTCCTCTTGGCGTTCGAGGTCAGCGACGATCTGGCGTGCGGCATCCGGATCGACCGCGCTCACCGAGATAGGTTCGGCGCGCGCGGCGGCTTCCCGACGACGCGCATCCAGCTCGGCCTGCCGGGGTGCCCAAAAATAGAACCCGAGGAGCAGCACACCGAGAATTTCGGCGTGGATAAGGACGGCCAGCGCCAGCCATCGAGTGATGGACTTGCGCCGGGTACGCTTTACCGAGCTCGCCTGGGTCATGGGACGGTGCAATCTACTAGTTTATCCGTCTTGAAAAGTCTGCATCCAGATTGGATTGGGTGCACGGACGGCCCGAAGTCATGCAGGAAATGCACGACTCTTCCGAACAGCTGCGTCGCGCACATGACATGGTTGCGCGCGGGACAGCCTGCTAGAGTCCGGCGCCGTTCCTCCGCCATGAAACTCTCCATTGCCTCATCCTCCGCAAATTCCGACGTCGGGCGCGATCTCGTGCACAACGTCGGCCGCGCCATCGCGGACTTCGATCTGCTTCGCGATGGCGACCGCGTCATGGTGGCGGTTTCGGGCGGTAAGGATAGCTATGCGCTTCTCTTGCTGCTCGAGATGATGCGGCGCCGGGCGCCGGTGAAATTCAGCTTGGTCGCTGTCCATCTGGACCAAGCGCAGCCGGGACACGACGCCGAGCCGTTGCGCGCGTGGCTGGAGGCAAACGGCTTCGAGCACCGCATCGTCCGCGAGGATACCTATTCCATCGTCAAGCAGACGGTGCCCGAAGGCCGCATCCCTTGCTCGATGTGCGCGCGGCTTCGTCGCGCCATTCTGTACCGGCTGGCCGACGAGCTTGCCTGCACCAAGATCGCGCTCGGCCATCACCGCGAGGACGCCCTCGAGACGCTTCTGCTCAACCTGTTTTTCGCCGGCAAGCTGGCCGCCATGCCGGCGTTCCTCACCAGTGACGATGGTGCCCACGTGGTCATCCGTCCGCTCATTTACTGCGCCGAGAACGACCTGGCGGAATTCGCGGCCCAGCACAAGGTCCCCATCTTGCCGTGCAACTTGTGCGGCTCGCTGCCGAATACGCAGCGCAAGCAGATGAAGGCGCTGCTCGAACGCATGGAGAGCGAGCATCCGCGCTTGCGCCAAACCATGCTCGCCGCCGTCGGCAACGTGCACCTCGACCACCTGCTCGTAAAGAAACCCTAAGCAATCGGCAAGGGCTATTTCGTCGCTGACGGGCCGCCCACCAGCTTGTCCACTTCCTGTTTCATGCGGTGGCATTTCTGCAGAAGCTCCATATGCTGGGTCTGGAAGACCTTCACGTAGCGGCGCTCGCGGTTCTTGCGCGCCAGGGCCTCGCGCACTTCGGTGAGCTGCACGACCAAGTCGTTAGCGACGACGAACTTGGGTACGAGCACGTGCAAGCGGCTGTGGTCGGAGATGCGAAGCTGGCCGGCCTGCCCACCCGAGGGCGGCTCAAAGACCAAACCAACCAGACTCGGCACTGCCGATTTGATGGTGTTCACCACCATATTGCCGGAGAGATCGGGCAAGGTCTCCTTTGCCAGAACGACGGCCGGCGGGGTCTGCGAAGCACTGTCCAAGGCCTCACCACCGCTTTGCACGTGGCGCAGACGCCAGCCCTTTTCCTCGGTCAACTCCTTGCCGAGCTCGCCCGCCAACATCGCATCATCGTCCACGAGCAACAAGTTGAGCGCCCCGAGTCCCGTCGCTGACGAGGAGACACCACCATCACGCGCCAGGAGCTTATCCTCGGCGTCCGTCGCCTGGCGGGACAGCGCCATCATTTTGCGCAGGAGCTCCTCGTTCAAGTCGACCAGCTCGACAAGAAGCTGCTCCCGACCGAGTGCCGCCTTCACGTCGACCGCGGCCCGCACCACGCGGTCGCGCAGGTCGTGCACGTACTCGCGCGCCTTGGGAATGACATCGATGGCACCCGCCCGAAAGATCGGCGCGACGGCGTCGAAAGCGATGCGCCGACTCATCACGATCACGGCGGTTTGTCGCGACCGCTCGTGCACGAATTTGATGAGATCGAGCGCGGCGTTCTGCGTGGGCGTGTCCAGGTCGGCCAAAACCACAGGGAAGAAACGATTGGCGATCTGGTCCTTTGCCCGCTCGATGTCGGCCAATGCCGTCACCGACAGGCCTGCTTCGCGCAGCAATCGGTCGGCGCCCTTGCGAATGTTTTCATCCGCGTCAAGCACGAGGATCTCTTGCCCCGACTCTGCCTGGGTCTCCGGTGCACTCACGACTCGAACACCCTAGGGTCGATCTGACAAAAGGTCAAAAGACGCGATGGAGCTGGTCGTGTTACCCTGAAAGAGGGGCAGCCGTGCAAACGGGGGCCGCCCGCAACCACGACGGCGGAAACCATGAACAGCGTTCTCGACAAAGTGCTCGGGGCAGCTCGCCAGCTCGGCGCCTCCGACGTTCACTTGAAGGTCGGCCTGCCGCCCATCTTTCGGGTCAAGGGCGACTTGCGGACGGTCGCCAACGTTCCCCCGCTGACCAAGGAATCGATCGAAGAGTTCGGCTTCAGCATGATGAACGAGCGTCAGCGCGAAATCTTCGAAACGAACTGGGACGTCGACCTGGCGTACGCGACCCAGGAAGGCTACCGCTACCGCGTGAACGTTTTGCAGCAGCGAGGCTGCATGGGCG
>CAZTTW010000397.1:0-5132 GCA_964616265.1 uncultured Myxococcales bacterium
GCAGGTACTTGTAGGTCAATTCTCCGTTGTACAGGATGGTGCCGGGCGCGCTGAAAGCCATGTCGGTGGGCAAATTGTCGATGCGAGCTCGGGTGGAGTGTCCATACATCACCGAAGCCCCAAGCAGGAAGACGTTATTGCCGAAATCGAACGAGGTCTTGAGCGAGCCGACGTACAGTCCGGGAACGAAGGGAGCCTTGGCCGACAGCTTCGTTCCGTTCTGCGCCGTCAGGCTGTAGGAGGTGGCATTGTAGACGGGCGATTCATCGCTCACCCCTTGAAAGACCTCGAAGTTGAGCTGCAAGAGAAAGTCGACGGGTGCTGTCCAAGAGAGCCTGGCGCCGGGATTCTTCCACCCTTCCAGGCCCATGAAGGCCTCGTAGACCAAGGGTTCGTCGTAAAAATCCCAGACATGTTGGTGCATACCGTTGAGTCGGCCGAACGCAGAAAAGAACTTGCCAATGCGTAATTGAAATCCGAACGGCAGCTGGCGCGTGTCGACATACGTCTCTTCGATATCGAAGCCGCTGGGGGCGAAGGTGACGACGCTGAAGAAGTCGAAATAGGGATCGACGGCGGCCGCGAAAGCCAATTCCAGGTAGTTGAAATTGATTCCGCGCAGCTTACCGGTGCGATCCGATGGTTCGATGAAGCCGGGCACGGTGAGGGTCTCGGCGGTCGCGTCGCTGCGATTAGTCCCGACTGCTGCGAAGTCGGCGATGATGGAGAGATCGGGGTTGAATCGATTCTGGGTAAAGGTCGCGGCGGTAGACTGCCGTGCCGGCGGCGGCGAGCGCCCTGGTTGCATGGCCTCGAGCGCCTCAATTCGGCGAAGCAAGTCGTCGGTGGTTGGAGCCGCTTTGACTTGGGCGGCGGGTTGTTCTTCAGCTGTTGGTGTCGAATGGGATGCCGTGGATACGTCGGTTCTATCGGGTGCCGAGGCAGCGCCTTCGGGCGCCTGCGCGAGCAGCCAGGCAGCGGTAAGTGCCATAGGGTGCATGAATGGGCCCTCTGTACGCGGAGGATCGATCAGGAAGAGTCGGACCAAAAGGGAAGCCGTGACTCTTCCTAGGGCCGGGCTTGCCTGCGGGCAACTGTTGATGGGAGCGACACCTACGGCCGCAGCGACGGTCAGACAGTCGGGGGCGAGTTCTTGGGCGACAGGGCGATCAGATCGATCGGTGCGAATGGACCGGGCTCGAATGAAGAAGGAATTCGCAGCGCAATCTCGACTCTCGGCCCGGCTTGGCGATCGGGGGAGGGGAGGGCAAAGCGCTCTTTCGTGTTGCTGCAGACAACGCAGTGGTCATGCGCGGCTTCGGCCTGGGGCGCCGTTCCTTGGATCGCGGCAAGGTGCCGTCCGTTCTCGGCTGCCACGGGCTGGCTATACAAGGCCTCGCGCGGATGTCCCGAGTCGACGACGTCACCGTGCTGGGCGCACGTGACGTGACGTACGACCAACATGTGGCCAAGCGACAAGAAGTGGGCAGCCAACAACAGGAGGCAGATGGCGTGCATGGCGGGCCGTCCGGCCCTCCCGCTGCTGCCCAGTTTGCGCATCAACGGATACTTAGGAGACGAATGCGGGTGTGTCAAGGCGGCTCTTGCGACCACGTGCCGCCGATGGTTGCGCGGCGCACGTCCCCGAAAAGCGCCCGTCATCATGGACAACCGCCTTGTAGGCAGGCGGTGTGCATCTGACGTGAGCCATTTCCGCAGCCTCGAGGGTCTATCGAATCATGATGTTTCGCCGCTTTCAATTCATGCTCGTGGTTGCCGCGCCTGCGGTTTTTGCCATCGCCTGCTCCTCGAACACGCCGGGGACCGGCAGTGGCGGATCCCGTCGGGGCACCGGGGGAGCTGCATCCGGCGGCGCAGGTGTCACCGGCACCGGAGGCGTGGCTGGATTCGGTGGCATGACGAGCATCTCGGGCGGTTCGGGCGGACTTTCCAGCGGCGGCGCTGGCGCAAGCAGCAGTGCTTCTGCTTCGGGCGGACATGGCGCTGGCGGCGGCGGTGGTGGTGCCTCCAGCGGCGGTAGCGGTGGAGCCTCCAGCAGCGGTGGTACCGCTGGCGGAGGTGGCTCTGCTGGGGGCAGCTCTGCCGTTGGTGGCATGCCCGCAGGCGGCAGCACTGGCAGCGGTGGCACCGCCGACTCGACGGCCGGCACGGGTGGCACGCCTGGCACCGGCGGCATCCAAGTCTGCCCGGTTCTTCCCGGCGCCCCGACCGGTACCGCGCCTCTGCCCACGGCGGCTCAGCTCGCGTATCAGCGGATGGAGATGAACGCCTTTCTGCACTACGGCCTCGCGACCTACGACGGCAGCGAGCAGGGAAGTCCGAACGATTCGCCTTCCATATTCAATCCGTCGAATCTCAATGCGACCACTGTGGCTAAGTGGGTCACTTCCCTCAAAGAGGCCGGTTTCCGGCAGGCGCTCCTGGTGGCCAAGCACAGTGTCGGGTTTGCTCTGTGGCCGTCCAAGTATACGGATTATTCCGTCAAGGCCAGCCCTTGGATGAATGGGCAAGGCGACGTCGTCAAGCTCTTCACCGACGCCATGTACGCCAACGACATGCGGCCCGGGTACTATTTGGCCCCTTGGGATCAGAAATACCCGAGCACGAAGCCCGACTACGAGACCTATCTCAAGAACCAGGCAGCCGAGCTTCTCGGCTATGGCCCAACCTACGAGATTTGGTTCGACGGAGCCAATTCTTCGCAGTATGCAGGCGTCAACTGGAAGACGGTCTTTCAAACCATCCATCAGGCGCAGCCGAATCTTCTCATTTGGGCCGGTCCCGAAATGGGCCAAGCGGGTGCGATTCCGGATTTGCAATGGATCGGAAGCGAGACTGGATTTGCGAAGCGCTCGACTTCGAGCCTCGACACGACCAACTGCGGTGGGACAAAGACGTGGTGTCCGTACGAATGCGACGTTTCAAGCCACGGCTCCTGGTTCTGGCACTCCGACTCAGACATCATTTCGTTCGCTCACATGCAAGATATCTATTTCCAGTCGGTTGGCATGAACTGCACGCTCCTTTTCAACGTTCCCCCGTCGAAGACCGGTGAGTTCAGTCCAGCCGATCTCAGCTTGCTCCAGCAGTTCGCCGGGTGGTATGCGGCGCTTTACAAGACCAACCTCGCGAAAGGACAGTCGGTCACGGCGGACTCGACATGGGCCACGGCGGGATTCGAGGCAAGCAAGGCGGCCGACGACGATATTTGTAGTTATTGGGCTGCCGCCAGTGGCAAGACCTCAGGACGTTTAGAGGTGACGCTGCCGGCGTCGACGACCGCGAATCTGATCAGCATCCGTGAAGCCATCGAGCTGGGTGAGCGCGTGACGAAGTATCACGTCGAGCTCAAGCAAAGCGGGACCTGGAACACATCCCCGACCGACAAATCGGGCGCGAAGATTCAGGGCACGGTCATCGGCAACCGCCAGCTTTGGCAATTAAGCGGCGTGAAGGCCGATGCGATCGCTTTGGTGATCGATTCAGCCAAGGACGCTCCCGCTGTTTCGGAATTCAGCGTTTACTGAGGAGCGTCCGGCTCGACGGGCGGGAAGCCTGCGCGTGACTTGCACACGCAGGTTTCCGTCTTGGGTTTGAAGTTCAGCTGAGTCGGCGACGGACGAGCAAGCAGGCGAAGGCGAACGCGAGCAGCAACGAGCCACCGGCGCCCGCGCGTCCGCTACCTTGGATCGCACACGAGCAGCCCGAGGACGTGCTCGCGAGCCCGGTGCCGTGACCACTCGTTCCACCTGCGCTGGAACCGCCGTTGCCTGCGCCGCCGACGCCTCCGCCGGAGCCACCCTTGCTGGAGCTTGCCGTCGACCCACCCGCAGCGTTTCCACCCGAGGCCGATGCCCCTCCTGCATTGCTCGAGCTTCCACCCGTCGCAGCCGCGCCACCACTACCTGAGGAGCTTCCGCCCACGCCACCGGTGCCTGGCCTTCCGCCAGTGCCACTCGTGCCGCCGCCTCCGCTTCCGCCACCATTGCCCGCGCCAGCAGCGCTCGTGCCGCCTGCTCCGCTTCCGCCTCCCGCGCCCGCCGTGCCAGCATCCACGCCGCCGGTCCCGCCCACGCCTCCATCGGTGCCGCCGCCATCGAGCCACGTCGTCGGCGCCGGCGGCGTGCCACTCGGGCTGATCGCCATCGCGTACGCCGCCGCGGTGTACGGCTGCGTGCTTGGAAGCGTGACGTGCAATCCCGATCCATCCTGCGTGAAGGTCAGCGGGATGGCCGAGCCACCCGTCGGCCCAAACAGAAACACTTTGCCCGACCCGACCGCGAAGCGGCTGGTCGTCACCGACGCAAGGTTCACTTGCTTGCCATTGCCTGGCCAGCCGAGCAGGATCGCGTAGACGACGTCGCCTTTCTTCGAGGTCGTGTAGCGTACATCCTGCGCCGTTCCCGCGGACGGTGCGCAGATCGAGCAGCCGCCCATCTTGGTCGGACCTTCGCCATAGACTGACCAGGCGCGCGTTTCATAAATGGCTGTTCCAAACTGCTTTAGAAACGTACCCATTGCCAGCAGGATATCCTGTTGTTCCTTCGGGATCGTCCCGTCGGCCATCGGGCAAATATTGAGTAGAAGATTGCCGTTCTTGCTGACCCGGTCGATGAAGGCATGAATGATTGCCGTAGAGCTGTAGTACGTCATCCCCACGACGTAGCCCCAGGTGTTCGGGCCGACGGTGTCGTCGGTGGTCCAGTAAGGCTTGGCGATGTCGGATGGACCACCGCGCTCGTAATCGTACACCTCGCCCTTGTTGTTGTAGCCGTCCTTGTACAGAGCGACGACCTCCTTGTTCCAGAAAAGTGCGGCATTGTAGTAGTAGGCCGCGAACTGCAGCAGGGATGCTTCCGTCAACACAATCTGGGGCGTGAAGGAATCCTGGTAGACGATGTCGGGCTGGAACTCGTCGACGACTTCCTTCAACTTGTCGAGCCACAGCTGGTTTTCGGCCGTGGCGCCGAGCTGTCCGTAGAGCTTTTGCAGGCCGGGATCGGTCTGCTTCGGGGCCTGCTGCCAATAGCCCTGGAAGTTGTAGGCGTGGTGAAACGCCGCCATGATCTTGAGGCCTCGCTTGCGGAAGGCATCGATGTTGAGCTTGGCGA
>CAZTTW010000398.1:0-5132 GCA_964616265.1 uncultured Myxococcales bacterium
CGGTTGCTGGAGGGACGGTTCGAGCTTCAACACCTGACCGAGGGTAGTTTCGAGCTACTTTTCGAGAAGGGGGTCGGTGAGGTTCCGCGGACCTTGATGGGCAAGGAGATGCCGTGCTTTGGTCGCCAGCGGGAGATCGCGCTGCTCGAAGGACTGTGGCAAGAGGTTTGCGAGACGCCGGTCGCCCGGGCGATGGTGGTTGCTTCACCGGCTGGCGGGGGCAAGTCCCGCGTCCGCCACCAGTTTTGCGAGGCGATTCAGGCCGAGGGCCAGCCGCCCTTCGAGCTGCTCATCGGACGCGGCGATCCGATGCACGATGGCGCGCCGTTTGCGCTGCTGGGGCCCGCACTCCTCACGGCTGCAGGCATCAGCGGAAGCGAACCCGAGGCCGCCGCGCGCGAGCGTTTCGTTGCCTACGTCACCCGCTTTCTCCCTGAAGGCGACCGTGCGCGAGCCGTGGCCTTTCTCGGCGAGATTGCCAACCTGCCATTTCCGGACGCCGACCTGCCTGCGCTCCAGGTGGCCCGCAAAGACCCACGAGCGATGGCCGAACAAAAACTCATGGCCTGGCTCGCCTGGCTGGAAGAGGTGAGCGCGCAGCGACCCGTGCTGATTGTGCTCGAGGATCTGCATTGGGGTGACGCTCCCAGTGTGCGGTTTGTGGATGCGGCCCTGCGAGTGCTGGCCGAGAAGTCGCTGCTGGTGCTGGCCATGGCGCGTCCCGAAGTCGATCGTCGTTTCCCAAATCTATGGCACGGCCGCAGCCCTGGGCGCCTGGACTTGCCCCCGCTGTCGCCGCGCTGGAGTCGCCGCCTGGTCGAGCACGTGGCCAAGCTGAGCGACGAGCGCGCCGGCTGGATCGTCGACCGCGCGCAGGGCAACCCATTCTTTCTGCAGGAACTTCTGCGCATGGACGCCGAGGGGTGCGTTCTGAGCGACGGCGCCATCCCGGTAACCGTGCTGGGGGCAGTGCAAGCGCGCTTGGACACGTTTGGCCCCGACGCGAAGCTGGTCCTGCGGGCAGCGAGCGTTTTCGGTCAGACCTTTCGGCCTGACGGCGTTCGCGCGCTCCTCGACCGTGGGCGCCGCCAGGATGTCGAGCACTGGCTCGTCATTCTGGAGAAGAAGGAGATCGTGTACGCAGCCGGCGAACACGACGAGTATATGTTTCGTCACGCCCTGTTGCGGGAAGCGGCCTACGACTTGCTGCCGGCCGAACAAAAGCGCCTCGGCCATCAGCTTGCGGGACAGTACTTGGAATACACAGGGCAACGCGACGGCGCCGTCCTGGCGGATCACTTCGAGCGCGGGGGAGACCATGCTCGCGCCATTCATTGGTTGACCGTCGCCGCTGAGCAAGCGCTGGCCGCGAACGATCTGCCGGAGGCGATCAGCCATGTCGAGCGAGCGAAGCGCCTTGGCGCCAGTGGAGAAGAACGGTACACGTTGCGGCTGATCGAGTCCCTCGCTCGCCGCTGGCGTGGCCAGTACCGCGAAGCCGAGGATGCAGCCCGAGAGGCCACCAAGACGAAAGATACCAAAAAGAAGCTGGAGGCGACGACAGCGCTCTTGGGCGCGCTGGGGCCACAGGCGAAGTACGACGAGATTGCCTCATTCTATAACGGTCTACTACAGCGACCCGATGCACCCGAATTGTTGAACACGTGGTTGGAGTGCTTGTGTAGTGCAGGAGCGTACCTTGCTACAGGGTGGGCCCCTCGGTACAACGATGAAATCCTGACTTACCTGCAAGAATCAGAAGACAAGCTGGAGCCCATGCTTGTCGGACGCATGGAATCGCTCCGAGGTCATATCGCTTGGGAAAGGGGAAAGGATACGGCTGTTCTCGATGGCTTTAGACAATCCGAGATTACTTTTCGGCAAGCTGGCTTTGAGTTGGACGCGACTGTGGCATTGGCCAACCGCGCGGTACGCTTGCTCGGCATCGGGCAATTGGAAGAGGGGGAATCTTGTATGCGCTCCCTGTTGGCTTTTGCGCGACGCGTGGACCTCAACCACCTGGTCGGTGGAGGGCTGGCAAATCTCACTGAGATACTCGCTCGTCGGGGCATCCTCGACGAATCTCGCCGGGTCGGACAGGAGGCGATCCAGGTGACTCGAGCGCATGAGGACAGACACTTTCTGGGTGTAGCGGAGGCGGCCCTTGGAGTGACTGAGTACCTTGCCTGCGACTATGCTCTCGCCGAGCACTATGCGCGCTCGGCGATGGATACCTGGGACGCTGTACCTCATTCACGTCCTCTTGCCGTGGCGCTGCTGGCGCGCGCTCTCTTCGCGCAAGGGCGCCGCGATGAGGCTCTGCGGCTCGCGCGGGAGGCGGACGAGCAGTTGAGAAAGCTCGGTAGTGTCAACGACGGTGAAAGTACGATCCGTCTCGCCCTCGCAGAATGTTTGCTGGCGACCGACGATCGGCAGGCGGCCGAACAAGCCATCCAATCTGCCACCGAGTGGCTGCTGGCAGCCGCGCAAAGACTGGACGTTCCCGCCCACCGCGAATCCTTCCTGACTCGTATGGCGGAAAACCGCCGGATCCTCGAGCTCGCCCGCCAAGTCGGCATAGCGACGTGAGCCACGGCCTCTACTACCTGTACTTTTCGGCGCTCAATCCCAGCTTTTGCATCGCCCGCCAGACGACCGCCCACTGTCGGTCGAGAGCGCGCGCCACCACCGCCACGTTGCCCTTGTGCTGTTCGAGAAGCGCCTCCAGGTCCGATTTCTGCAGCTGCCCCCGGGGTGAGCGCCGCCTGGCAACGAACGGCGCGACGTCCGCGGGGATTCGGCTGCGCACGGCGTGTGGCAGGTGGTCCAGGCGGATGTCGGGCTCGCCGGCGGCAAGGTGGCGTGCTTCGTGGATGACCTTTTCGAACTCTCGCACATTCTGCGGCCAATCGTGGAGACACAGCGCCAGAAAGGCCGCCTTCTGGGTCACCTGACCACCCGAGAAATGGTGCAGGAGCGCTCCGATGTCCTCGCGCCGAGCCCGCAAAGGCGGAAGAACGATCGGCGCGGCCCCGAGACGCCCGCGCAAGTCTTGGCGCAGGCCGGGCGCCTGCGGGGTTGCGCCTAGGCTGGAGGTTGCGGCCACGATGCGGACGTCGAGCCGGCGTGTCTCGCGGCTACCGAGCGCCGTGTACTCGTGCTCTTGCAAAAAGCGCAACAGCTTGGACTGGGCCTCGGCGGGCATATCGCCGATCTCGTCGAGAAAGAGCGTGCCGTGATCGGCGGCGTCGAGCAATCCGGGCTTGCTGGTTGTCGCCTCAGAATGCGCCCCGCGCGCGTAGCCGAAGAGCTCGCTTTCCACCAGATGCGTGGGAATGGCGGCGCAGTTGAGCGCCACGAAGCGACCGGGCCGGCGGCTGTGCGCATGAACGGCGCGGGCGTAGACCTCTTTGCCGACGCCGGTCTCGCCTGAAAGCAGAACCTCTTGCTGCGTGGGTGCGAGGCGACGCAGCCGGCGGAGCTCGATGGCCATGGCGCCGGACAAGGTGGCGATCGGTCCGAAAGGTGCGGTCAAATCCTCGCGGATCGCGGAGACCTGATCCTGGGACAGCTGCCGGACGAGCAGCAGATGGCCGCCAATCGACACCATCGACCCGTTGGCGATTTTGATGGGCTCCCCCACCGGGCAGCCTTCCACGAGGGTGCCGTTCTTGCTGCCCAGGTCGGCGACCTCGAAGCCGCCGTTTCGCAGGCACGAGATGCGCGCGTGCCGTGCCGAAGCGCGGGCGTCGGCAAGCGCGCAAGCGCGAATGCCGTCGGCGGGTTCCGGGCTGCGCCCGATTTCGACCGCACCCTCGAACGGAACCAGCCTTTCGCCCTTTGCCCCGCCGCCGTCGGAGGCGCTGCCAATGACGACCAAGAATGGACGAACCTCGGTCGGAGACCAGACCGAAGGCTGGTCTTCGGTGATCGTGGACGAGCTATCCTTGAGGCCCAGGTCTGCCATGCGCATGGAACTATAGTTGAAAGCGATGCGGCGCGAGCAGCTTGCGTGACTCGACGCCGCCGCGATCCGTCGAATCATATGATTCGACGGCAGGAGCAACTACCCTCGGTAGGGCCGATTACCCTCGGTTGCTCTGCAGAGCTGGGAAAATCGCGGACTTGCCTGACGGGCTTCGAGTGAACGGCGACGCGCCGAGCGTGGCACAGCAGTTGCTGTGTGGGCGCGGCGGGCTCAGCAGCTCCCCTGCGGAGCCAGCACACCTTCCTTTCCCCCGCGGGCGGCGGTACCGAGAACATTCCTCGGCGTCGCCGCCCGCTCTTTTTCGCTGTCGTTGGACAACCTTATTCAAGGAGAGCGCTATGGAGCTGCGTCCGTTGCTGATCCAAGAAATGAGCGAAGTGTCGGCGTCGTGGGTGACCGACGGTAATCCCGCCTGCGGCGCGATTCAGAAAGAGCCGATGCTCAATCCCCTGCTGCCCGAGCTGCGGACGGCGCACGACGATATCGTCGCCGTGGGCTCTGCCGAAGATCCGAGCGCACGACAGTTGTCCATGAACGAGGCCAAGCTGGATGCTCGCCACGACGATCTGGTGCGGGCGATTCACGGGTCGCTGACCGTCCTGTCGAAATTCTCCAAAGCCGGGGAAGAGATGGTGCGCCTGCGTGACCTGATCTTGCCCGAGGGATTGCGCCACTCGACCAAGAGCTATCGCGCCGAGGCCGGCCACACGGCCTTGGTGGCCTCGTGGATGACGCCCGAGCTGCAAACGCGCATGAAGGCCGTGTTGGTCGGCGAGGGCACCCTGCTCGATCTAGTCAATCAGTGGATCGATGCCGGCCGGCGGCTCGGCGTTCTGGAGGAGCAGCGCGGTCGCCTCGACCGTCCCGCCGCCACGCCGGCCGCGCAAGTCCAGGCCGCCCGCCGTAGGTGGATTCGATGGGCCAACATTTTGCTGACCACCGCCGAGAACGCCGGGGTCTCCACCGCCGTGGACACATTGCTCTTCGGCCCGCTGCGCGCCGCCGCCCAAAACGCCAGCAGCCGCTGGGGCCGGCATGACGAGCCTGCCCCAGCGCCGCCGGTCGTACCGCCGGTGTCGACCGACAAGGACAAGTAGGGTCCGTATAGCCGCCGTCCGTCGCGTCGGTAGGCAAGATCAGGTGG
>CAZTTW010000399.1:0-5130 GCA_964616265.1 uncultured Myxococcales bacterium
CCTTGGGTGGAAGACTGCGGTGGATGCGACTCATGCGTAAGCGCATACCATGCGACCCGCCCGTCTCGCTAGCAGGAGAGTGCTCGCTGATTGCGCGATCGTGCGCCAATACCTGCTAGGTTCACGGCGCCTCTATCCGGGAAAGCGGCGCTCGGCCTTCGGGTCCCCCGGCCGACCTACCTCCCGCTCGCTTCGCTCGCCCTCGGCGGGCTTGCGCGGGGACGTTCCGCGGCGGCCGCATGCCAACGGCCCCGCTTCGCGGGTCCATGGCACGCTCGGCTTCCGGGTCCTTACGCGACCGGCGGACCGGTCGCGGGCCCCTATCCCGACTCGCTGGCGCGCGAGCGCAGACGCTCGCGGCGCTCGTCTACGCCGCCGCGGACCGCTCCCCGCTCCGCCCGCGCGCCGAGCTTGGCTTCGTCTGATGCGAGCTGCCCGTCTGATGCGATCTGGGCGAATTCTTCTAGTGGCCAAGACTCGGTGCTGGCGAGCATTTCTGGCAGTGGCCAGCGGTGTGATGAAGCCAAGCTCGGCGCAAGCCCGCATCAGCCGAGCGCCGCCTTCCCGAATGCCGACTCCTGGGCCCTGGGCCAACGGCGCGTCTACTCGCTCTCCACGAATGCCTTCAATCGGCCCAAGGCCTCCTCCCACTGCTCACCTATCTTCGCCAGGTAATCCTGCGCTTGCCGAAGTCGCTGCGGTTCGATTTGCCACAGGCGTTCGCGGCCGTGCCATGTGTCGCGGACCAAACCCGCCTCGGCCAGCGATTCGAGATGCTTGGTGATGGCTTGCCGGCTCATGGCCCGGCCTTCTTGGAGGCGCGTGATGGAAAGCGGCCCGTCGCCCGACAAGCGAGCGACGAGCTGCAGACGGGTCGGGTCGCCAAGCGCGGCGAAGACCAGCGCTGAGCTTGCGACCTGCGATTTTTGAGAGTTAGGGCGCTGCAAGGTACTCGGTAATGTTCTCGACTTGCCCGGTCCAGCCGCCGTCATTCATGCGGAACGCTTCTTCCCGACGGGACGCTGGCAGCTGTGCGATCGGTGTTGGGCATAGGCAACCTCCAGGTTGCTTATATCTCGGCTCGAACATTAAGCAATCCTAAGGTTGCATGTTTCTTTTTTCGATGGCGCTAGCTGCCGTGGTCGTGTGCTAGCTTTTCGCGATGAAATACGTGCTTGTGTACGAAGCCGCCGACGACTTTCGGAGCAAGGTCCCGCTTTACATCGAAGCGCACCGTGCGCTCTGGCATCGCTATCGCGCGCAAGGAACGTTGCTGATGATCGGCCCTTTCACCGATGCGCCGGCCGGTGGCGCGATGGGGATTTTTTCGACGCGGGCAGCGGCCGAGTCTTTTCTGGGCGAGGATCCGTTCGTCATTCACGGCCTGGTTGCGCGCCACATCCTTCGCGAATGGAACGAAGTGCTCGTTCCGTAGTGGCTCGGCGAACATCAGGTTTCCGTAACATTGCTGGCGCATAAATTGATCACAGACGTCACGCGCGCCGAGCTGACTATGGAAATAGTAGGGCCATACTAGTTCTTGAATGGAACTAACGGACCTGCTCTTTGCTTACGGCGCGGAAATGAATCGCGCGACTCTGCGCGCCCGCAGCGGCGGCGGCGAAATGGTTTCCGCGGCTTTTCTGTCCGGCTGCAAAATCGCCTTCTTCGGCCATGACCCAGTCTGGGATGGCGGAATGGAAACGCTCCTTGCCGACGACCATGCTGGCGTCTGGGGCGTGCTTTATCGATTGACCGCCGCCGCATGGGAGCGGCTCGACGCGTGCAAAGGGGCGACGCTCGACGGAGGCGGTAGCTACTTCCACTATCCTGTGGAAGTCATGACCTCCGGGGGCGGCAGCTGCTTGGTGCGGACCTACAAGAAGAACACGCACGGCACGCCCTCGTGCCCGAGCAGCGAGTATGTGGCCTTGCTGCTTAAGGGCGCGGCTGAGAACGGCTTGCCGCTCGGCTATCAAGACTTCCTGCGCGCGATTCCGTCCAAGCCCGCGAAGTACGTAGTGCCGCGCACGGATGGAAAGAAGCGCGGCTCGCTGGTCGTCCTTCGCAGCGACGCGGGTTAGCGCCTCACCCACAACGAGACGTCCCCGACTTGGACCATTCTGGCAAACTGCTGGCCGACTTGCGCTTCGATGCCGGCCAGGTAGCTGCAGCCGGGACGCAGAATCAGCGCATTCGCCTCCGCAATCTCGGACAGCGGCGCGGAGCGCACGGCATCTTCGGTGAGCTTGCGCTCGGGCGTTCGCGCCGCCAGTCCGGACGGCGTGAAGATGCCGAGCGAGGGATCGCCACCGCAGCCGAGCCAGGCGATGCGCGTCGGTTGTGCTGCTATTGAGGCATTACGCGGCTGGGGCGCGAGCGCGCTCAGACGACGATCGCCGATGTCTGCCGGTTGCGTGCTCCACTGATCGACGGTGCGGGCAAAGCCGGCTTCGCGGGCCAGCTCTTCGGGGGACATGCCGCCAGCGTCGGGCCACCACACCACGTGCGTAACGCCCATGGTGCGCCACAAATCGACGGTGGCGTCGGGTGTGTCGAGCAGCAGATAGTCGATCGCGCCTTGCCAGCCAATCGTGTCCGAAACCGATTCGTGCAGCAGGCCCAGGCGGTCGTGCCGCTGATGAACCAGGACTTTTGCATGCTCCGGCAGACGCTCGCCCACTGCCTGGAAGCTGCCGCCGTGTAGGTGCCGACGGTCGTCGTACTTGCCGTTCTGCCCGGCGCCGAGCAGGTCCACCGTCTGTTTCAGGACAGAATCGCCGATCATCGCGTGGCTGCGGATGAAGTAGACGTCACCGCCCCAGGCAACTTGAGAAAGAACCAACAGGGCGAGCGCCGCGCGTACCACGACGCCCGTGCGCCACGCCAGGACGAGCGCGGTGACGGTACACGCGACCATCCACGGCAACATCGCTTGCAGAAAGCGGTCTTGGTGGCTCGTTACGAACCACACGGCAATCGCGATGTGAATGCCCGCGATCATCAGCCACACGCGTGCGCGGGGCCGCGGACGTACAAAGAGCAGCAGCGGAATCAGCAGCGTAAACAACGAGCCGAACACAGGGCGTTCTCCGTGGAAGCCCCAGTCGTGCACGACGAACGAAAACGTCGGCAGCGATAGGACTGTCGCCCAGAGCTTTTCCCAAAACGTTCCGGTGAGGATGAACTGCGCATTCCAGTACTCGCGATTGAGCAGCGGCGCGGCTCCGGCGTGAAACGGCCGCGACGGCAAAAAGTTGTGCAGCAGCGGATAGAAGGGATCGCCGTAGTACACCCAGTTTTTCAGCCAGTGCGAGCTGGAGGTCAGAAGGCACGCCAGTGCCCAGCCCAGCGCAGGTCGCAAGCGTCTCGTCCGGACAGTCAGAAACAGAACCAGTAGCGACGCACAGACGAAGAAGTAGATGCCTTGGTACTTGGTCAGAATGGGACCGGCGGTGAGAATTCCGGCGAGCACCGCTTCGCGCGCATCGAAACGACGGCCCAGTCGAAGGAGGGCCAGGCCGAGGGCCGGTGCCCAGAACGCGTGGATGTGATCGGCGCCGGTGACCAGGCTCGAATCGTAAAGCAAGATTCCGGGGAACAAGAAGATCGCCGCCGCTGCATACGGCACCCGGGTACCGCCGAGCAACCGCCGGGCGAGCGCGGAGATCCCTGGCAGCGTTGCCAGGAAGAGCGCCCATTCGAGGTGCGACGACAGCATCACGTGATCGAAGAGCGCTCCGGGCGACTGGAACGCCCACGTGTACAGCAAGCTGGCGAGCTGCGGATAGGCGCCGAGGTACCAGCCTTCGGCGAAGGGCCGGATAGCGCCGCGGGCGACGTATTCTTCGGCGATGGGCAGGTGGTACCAATACGAATCGCCGCCCACATTGAGCGGCGTCATCACCAGCAGATAGGTGGCGGCCAATCCCAGTACGAGCAGTACGGCGGCGGCCGCCTCGACAAGACTGTGCGGCAGATACAGTCGTGGCCCGAATTTCCGAAGATGGCGTCGCGCGAGGCGGAAGTCGCGCCACCCCGAACGTGCGCCTATGCCAATCATCACCGACGGCCACGCGAAGAAGAACACGTGGCCGAACAGTCCCGCGAGCCCGCCCAGAAAGACGCCCGATGCGAACACGAGCACGCCGAGCGCAAATCCGAGAGTCAGCCGTTCGCCCAGGCGCGGTGGCTCGGGAAGAATGACCTTGAGCAGGCGCAGCCCCGTCGAAAGGCAGGCCGCCGAGAAGAAAAGGGCGAAGAGCCAATAGCGCAGGTACAGGAACAGCAACCATTCGCGTAGCGGGTAGTGCTGGTTCGCGACCCACGCGAACACGGCAAGCGTCCCGGCGAGAATGACCGAGAGGGCAACCGTGCGCGCACGTTCGCGCGTCGGGCGGCTCGGTGGGGCGGGCGATCGATCGGGTGGAGCGGCGAGAGGTTCATTGGCCATCGGTGGTCTCGGAAAAGACCACTATTAGACAGGCCGAGACGAGATCCGCAAGGACAGTGCAGAGCTGGTGGCGGATGCTGGTCACACGTGCGAACGCGGCAATCGCCGAGCTGGGGACTGCGCGTTTAGCTTGCCTTGGCGGAACGCCGCCGCCTCAGCAGGAGGAAAGCCAATCCCAGCACCAGCAGCGAGCCCGTGCCGCTCGCCCGTCCGCGTCCTTGGATCGTGCAGGCGCAACCGGACGAATTCTTGGCCGCTCCGTATGTGGAGCTGCTGCCTCCCTGGCCAGCCGCGCTTGCGCCGCCAGTATTGGTCGTCGCGCCCCCGCTGGCGCGCCCGCCCGAGCCTGAAATGCCGCCTGCATTGCCGGAGCTTGTTCCACCGGCGCCAGCGTTGCCGCCCGTCGCGCCACCGCTGCTGCTCGCACCGCCGGCCGCCGTTGCACCGCCGGAACCGGGTGCACCGCCAACGGCCGTCGTACCACCGCTGGCGCCTCCCGATGCATTTCCACTCGTCCCGCCCGACGGGCTTCCACTCGCTCCGCTCGCGCCACCGCGACCACTGCCGCCATCGGTGCCGGTGGTGCCGCCGGTGCCCGTGGCTCCGCCCGCGCCCGCATCGCCGCCGCCGCCGGTGCCGAAATCCGTATCGAATGCCACTCCGTCGAAAGGCACCAC
>CAZTTW010000400.1:0-5109 GCA_964616265.1 uncultured Myxococcales bacterium
CCACAAACCATGGAGACCAGCATGGACACGCGAAAGTTTTCCACGACGATGACGAGGCGGCTTGCGACCTTGATTGCTACGGGGTTGGTGATCATGGGCTGCTCCTCGACTGCGGGAACGCCCGGAAACGGCAACTCGGGCGGCGACGGCAGCGGCGGCCAAGGTGGAAGCGGTCAACAGCCGACGAACCAGGGTGGCGCGGGCGGTGCTGGTAAGGCTGGCGCAGGCGGTGCAGGCCAGGCCGGCGCAGGCCAAGCTGGTGCTGGCCAAGTCGGCGCGGGCGGTACAGGACAGCCCAGCTTGGGCGGAGCCGGCGGAGCGGGCCAGGGCGGCGCAGCCGGTGCTGGCCAGGCTGGCGCAGGCGGGACGGTGCCCAGCCCCTCGTCGGGATTCCGCTCGCCATACGCAGTCGCCTTCTCGGACGATTCTGCGACTCTCGCGGCCAGCGACTTGAGCGCAGGCGAACTTGTGGTCCTCGACCCCAAGGCCGGCTCGTCTCTCCGCTCTGCCAAGCTTTCGGGCGAGCCTAAGGGGCTCGCGTGGTCAGGCGCAGGCAAGGTGATGGTGGCCGAGTATGGCGCTGGAACCGTTGCCGAGGTGGACACCACTGCGGGATCCGTTCTTCGACGCCTGGACGTGGGGCCGAAGCCGACCGATGTGGCGCTGACCGCGGATCGCTCAAAGGTTGTTGTCCCGGACTTCGCCCTGAATCAGGTTCTCATTCTGGATAGCTCAACCGGCAAGACGCAGTCTACCGTGGCGGTCGCGCCTTATCCGTTTGCCGTGGCTGTCACCGGGAGCACGGCGGTGGTGACTCACCTCATAGCCTCCGGCGATGCCACCAAGGCCGACGCGGGCTCCTCGGTCACCCTGGTGGACATCGCGGGTGGAAAGCTCATCGCCAACATCAAGCTTCCGATCGGTTCTACGGCAGTCCGCGGAGTGAGCTGCTCACCCGACGGCAAGTGGGCCTACGTGGTCCACCAGCTGGGTCGGCTCAACAACCCAGTAACGCATCTTCTCCGAGGCTGGGTCTGGACCAACGCCCTATCGATTATCGACATCGCCAACAAGAGCGTCTACGCGACCACGCTGCTTGACCGCATCAGTGAGGGAGCCGCCAATCCCTGGGGCGTCAGCGTGAGCCCAGACGGCAAGACACTGTGGGTCTCCGCAGCTGGCGCGCATCAGGTGCTCCGGGTGGATCTCTCCACGCTACAACAGCTGCTCGCCGGCCCCATTCCTTCTGGGCTCAAGGGGAGCGGTAAGACGCCGACGGCAACTGATCGCAGCAAGGCCGGCTTCACCAAGCCTCTCTCCGATGTGTGGTTCGACATCGCCGCTGATCCGACGAAGCGGTCGCTTCTTGCGAACGATCTCGGGGCGCTCTGGGGCGCCGGCGTGCTCCAGGTGATCCGGTTGGCTCCAGCGCAAGGCCCGCGCGGGGTCGCCATCTCGCCCGACGGGAAGCAACTTGCGGTGGCCGTCTACTTCGCCGGTCAGGTCGGCCTTCTGGATACGACCTCTGCCCAGGTCACCAAATACATCAGTGTCGGCACTCAGCCCGACGAAACCTGGACCCGCCAGGGCGAGCGCCTCTACCACGATGCATCTCACACGTTGCAGGGTTGGTTGTCCTGCTCAAGCTGCCACCCAGACGCCCGTACCGACGGGCTCGACTGGAACATGTTGAATGGCATTCCGGGCGACCCGAAGAACACCCACACCATGCTTTACTCGCCGAACACTCCGCCCGTGATGTCGATGGGTCAACGGGCAACAGCCGCTGTGGCCATCACCGCCGGGTTCAAGAATATCGAATTCGTGATGCCGGATCATTCCTGGGAGATCTCCGTGGGGAGTTACATCAACTCTCTCACCGCGGAGCCCTACAACAAGGCTGGAGCGCAAAAATCGGCATCGGCGCAGCGGGGAGCGGCGGTGTTCACGAAGGCGGCGTGCGATACTTGCCACTCCGGCAGGTACTATACCGATTTGAAGCCGTACGACGTGGGGACCAAAGGCCTCAAAGACGAGCCCTCCGAGACCGGCCAATACATCACATCGCCGCTCGGGGAGCTGTGGCGGACCGCGCCCTACTTGCACGACGGATCGGCGGCGACCCTGAAAGATGTCCTGACCACCAAGAACACGGGCGACAAGCACGGCAAGACCTCGGGGCTCAGTTCGTCCGACATCGACGATCTCGTCCAGTATCTCCTCGAGCTGGATCCTCCCGTGCCGGAGCATGTGGACGTGTTCTCAACCACCGATTCTGCTCCTCCAAAAGTAGTAATTCAGGGCCAAAATCCTGTAGCTACGACGGCCAAGAGCAGCCTCGACCTCACGGATCCCACCCTCGCTAGCTTGGACAAGATCCTCTTCATCAAGCGCGACTTCATCCCGAGCGACGACAACGGCTCGGGCGGTCACGTGTGCGATCAGTACCACGGCTTCAATGACCAGCCGGGAGGCGGCCTTTATATCCTGCAGGGCGTTCTCTCCGGCAGCCCCACGGTGACGGACGTGCTCGCCAGCGCGACTTGCGCGAACGGCCCGCACCAGGGGAAGAAACTTCAGGGTGGAGGGTTCCTGTCGCCGGATCTCAGTTACGACGGTAAGCAGATCCTCTTCGCCTACACCGACAACAGTGGCCAGCGCGTGACCTGGACGGAGAATACCGTCCACCACATCTTCAAGGTCAACGTGGACGGAACCGGGCTCACCCAGCTGACTCAAGGAAGCAACAACGATTTCGATCCCACGTGGCTTCCCGACGGGCGGATCGTTTTCGTTTCGGATCGGCGCGGAGGCTTCGGCCGCTGCCATCCCCGGCCGGTGCCGGTCTACACGCTCTTTGTCATGAATGCGGACGGCACGGGGATCGAGCCGATCAGTCTCCACGATACCAACGAGTGGCAGCCCAGTGTGGACCGCAACGGCCTTCTGCTCTACACGCGTTGGGACTATGTGGATCGCGGCTCCAATCAGGTCCATCACCCCTGGGTCACCACGCCGGATGGGCTGGATCCGCGGGCCATCCTCGGCAACTACGCCACCCGGTCGAACGTCACTCCGCGCGCGGTGATGAACGTCCGAGCCATCCCGGGTTCGAACAAGCTCGTGGGCACTGCCGGGCCCCACCACCAGCAAGCCTACGGCTCGATCGTCATGATGGACCAGGACATCGAAGACGACGACGGCATGGCCCAGTACACCGTCATCACGAAGGACGCTGGTTTTCCCGAGGCCACCGTCGGCACGGATACGGACATGAGTTACGCAACACCCTGGCCAATCGACGAGAAGCGCTTCCTTGTCGTGCACGATCCGAGCAGCAACCAACACGGCCTGAAAAAGAAGTTCGACATCTATCTCATCGACGGCCAGGGCAACAAGAAGCTCCTTTACTCGTGCGGCGATCACTCCTGCCTGGATCCCATCCCGCTGGCTCCCCGCCCGACTCCTCCCGTGATTCCACCAAGCCGGACAGCAACCGACAAGACTGCTTCGGCAGAGGTGAACGTGGTCAACGTCTACGACAGCATGTTGCCCCTGCCGACCGGGACAGTCATCAAAGCGCTCCGGGTGGTGCAGATATACCCCAAGTCTACTGCGATCACCGAAAGTCCGAGGAAGGGACACGGGGCGGTGCTTTACAACGATCAGAATGGGCGTGGCTCACTGGGCACGGTGCCGGTGGACGACGACGGCAGCGCACACTTCCTCTTGCCCCCGGGCAAGGCGGTGTTCTTCCAGGCGCTCGATGCGGACGGCACGGCCGTGCAGTCGATGATGTCATCCGCCTTCGCCATTCCCGGCTCGACCCGACTCACCTGCCAGGGGTGCCATGAAAGACGCTACCGGGCCCTCCCGGCACGCTCGACCATGCCCACCGCCTTCGGAAGAGCGGCTTCGACCCTACAGCCCGAGGCTGCCGGCAGCAATCCAATATCGTACCCGCTGCTGATCCAACCCATTCTGGACAAGAACTGCGTGAGCTGCCACGGGAGCGCAAAGCCAGGCGACCTGAGCAAGGGCAATTACCAGAGCGATGGAGACAGGTTCTACGCTTCCTACAAGAACCTGCAATCCTACCTTGCCTACTACGAGATGACCCCCACCAACGGCTACAACTACGAATTTGGACCCGTGGTGACAACGCCCGGAAAGTTCGGTGCCAAGGGCCAGTCGAAGCTTTACCCCTTGCTCAAGGCTGGCCACCAAGGAGTCACTCTCTCCGATGCGGATCTTCGATCCATAGCGCTGTGGCTGGATCTGAACTCCGACATGTACTCGGACGACGTCAAGCGGGATAGTCAGGCGAGCGGTCAGGCCGTAACCCCCAGCATTCAGTAGCGCGGAGTAGCTGAAGCGTATCGCGGGCTGGGCGCTCGAAGCGCCCAGCCGATTCGAGCGTCACCCTCGGGCGACTAAGAGGCTATCTCAGTGGGCCTCCGTCGCGCCTCGTCGGCGTGGCTCTTAGGGCGCTGTCATCAGCAAGACCTGGTTGTGGCAACTGTTGCAGCCGGCCTCGGGAGTGGGGAGCATTGCCGTTTCGCCCGTCGAGCTGCGAACGCGCGCACTTGCCAGATTCCATTCGAGCGAGGCGGCGTTCGTCGCGACAACCCAGAAGTTGCCGTTGGTGGCGCTGCATGCACTGTACAGCGCGGACTGCACCTTCACGGCGACCTCGACGGATGGATAGGTGGCTAGGCTTCCAGACCTGCGGACGGTTCCACCGAAAAGAAAGGTGGTGCCGGCATCGGGACCACTTGTGTGGCAACCCGACTGCATGCAGTCTTCACCCGCGCGATGATGCCCGTCGGTTTGCGACTTGCCTCCGATGGGCGGAGGCGTGCAGTTCGCGACAAACGGGCTTGTCCAGAATTCAGCCTCGGCATCCGATTTCGCTGGAGTATCGGGGTTCGCGGACAGGTCGGTGGTGCTGTCCCTGTTGGTAGCAGCGTCAGCGGCGCTGGTTCCCCCGCTTCCTGAACCGCTTACGCCCGTGCCACCTCTGCCCGAGTCTCCTGCCTGACCACCGCTTCCTATGCCGCCCGCCGCATTTCCGCCGGCGCCAGCGGCACCCGCCGTGCCACCGGAACT
>CAZTTW010000401.1:0-5101 GCA_964616265.1 uncultured Myxococcales bacterium
AGCCAAGCTCGGCGCGCGGGCGGGCAGGAGTGATCCGACGGGACGGATGGAGCCGATCCGGCCGCTTGCGGCCGGAGGCCAGGCGACATACGAGCCCCTCATGGACGCGCGCAGCGCGGCCGTTGAGGGGCGTTCCCGGAGGAGCACTCCTGCCGCAAGCCCGCAACAGCCGAGCGCCGCTTACTCCTACGCTACTTCGGTAAGTCTGCGGCCTGTGCCCCCACCCCTAATAGCCCTCGCCCTCGTTGGCTTTGACTTTTCCGCGGTGGAGACGGAACAGGACGACGAAGTAGGCGATGGCGATGGGAAAGCCGAGGCACCACCAGCCGAGGCCGGCCATGAGGCCGTAGTGGTTGGTGGCGGCGTTGTACGCGGTCAGGCTCCAGTCGGGGTTGAGGGTCGACCGGAGCATGACCGGAAACACACACGCCGCGGTGGCGGCGAGAAGACCGAGCATGAAGGCGCCACTGCCGACAAAGGCGAGCAAGGGCTTACCGCGGAGCTGGCCCGCGAAGATAGCGACGAGCCCGAAGGCGACGATGACGAGAGCGATCCAGGCCAGCGGCGCATGTGGCAACTGCGCGTAGATGGTGGGGCTCACTTGCGCTGTCGCGAGCGTGACGACGCCAGCGAGAACCGTGGTGAGAACCGACAATGGCAGGGCGATCTTGCGCGCGCGTTCGCTGACCACGCTTTCGGTTTTCCAGGCAAGGAAGAGCGCGCCGTGATTGCTGACCGTAGCTAGGACGAAGACGCCCATCAGGACCGTATACCAGTCGAGGATGCCGACGGGGTTCTGCGTTCTGAAATGGGTGAAGAGCGGCAAGTTGAAGTAGCCGGTTTCGTCGAGCGGAACGCCGCGGACGACGTTGCCGAGGGCGGCGCCCAGCAGGACGGGCAGAAGGGCGCTGGCCACCGTGAAAAGGAAGTCCCAAAAGGCTCGCCACAGCTTGTCGGTCATATGACTTCGGAACTCGATGGAAATTCCGCGCAACATGAAGGTCCACACGACCATGAACATCGCCAGGTAGAAGCCCGAAAAGCCGGCTGCCAAGACCCGGGGGAAGGACAAAAGCAAGCTGCCGCCGGCCGCTAGGAGCCAAACTTCGTTGCCGTCCCAGAGCGGGCCGATGCTCCTTAGCACTTGGCGCCGCTCGGAATCGGTGCGCGCCACCACGTGGTGCAGAATTCCAGCGCCGAAATCGAAGCCATCCAGCACCGCGTAGACCGCCACCATGACGCTGACCAGCCAAAACCAAAGCATTTCCATGGCGTCTCCTAGTGACCCGACGGTTGCGAGACGGGGCCGTGCCCGATTTCACGCAGGATGAGGTAGAGGAAAAGCAGTCCGAGGACGACGAAGATTCCCGCAAATCCCAGCAACGTGAACACGGTCTGGCCCGCGTGCACGAGGTGGCTGTCGCCGTCGTTCGTACGCACGAGCCCGTACACGAGCCACGGTTGACGGCCGATCTCGGCGGTCATCCAGCCCGCGGTCGTCGCGATGTACGGGAACGGGAACGCCAGCATGATCACCCATAACAGCCAGCGCGTGTGCAGAAGGCGCCCGCGCCATAGGAAGAGCGCCGCCAGTCCCATGAGCGCGATGAACAGCGTGCCGAGGCCGACCATGATGTGGAAGCCGTAGTAGAGCAGCTCGATGTTGGTCGGCCACGTGCTCGAGGGAAACTCGCTGAGTCCCTTTACGTTGCTGCTGAACGAGCCGTAGGCGATGAAGCTGAGCAGCCCCGGCATCCGAATCGGGTTGTCCAGGCGCTGATTGGCCACATCGGGCTGACCGATGAAATTGATTTCGGCCCAGGTTCCGCTGTTCCATCGGCCTTCCATCGCCGCGAGCGCGACCGGCTGGTGGCGCGCGACCATTTTGCCTTGCTGGTCGCCCGTCGGGAACGCCACCAGCAGCGAAGCGACAAGTCCGACCAGGATGCCGGCGCGCAAGAAGATTCGTGCTTGTTCGAGGTGATTTTCACGGAGCGTGTAGTACGCGCCGACAGCCGCCACCACGAAGGCACCCGTCACCACCGCCGCCACCATGTTGTGCGCGTACTCGATCACCGCCCATGGGTTGAGGAGGAAGGCGAAAAAGTCGGCCAGCTGAAACGTTCCGTCGGACGCGATTTGGTAGCCCTTGGGATACTGCATGAACGCGTTCGTGGCGATGATGAAATAGCCGGAAAGCCACGAGCCCAAGAAGAGTGCCCACGCTGCCAGGTCGTGAACGGTGCGCCCGAAGCGCTCTTCGCCGAAGAGAAGAATGCCGAGAAAAGTCGATTCGAGGAAGAACGCGAACATACCTTCCATGCCGAGGGTCTGCCCGATAACGCCACCGGTCTGGTGGGTGAATTGCGCCCAGTTGGTGCCGAACTGAAACTCCATCGGAATGCCGGTCACCACGCCGACCACGAAGTTGATGCCGAAGATGCGGATCCAAAAGCGCGCGGCGTCCTGGTAGCGGTCGTCCTTCGTCCGCCGCGCCAACACCTTGAAAAGAACGATGAAGACCGCAAGTCCCATCGTGAGCTGTGGGAAAAGGTAGTGGTACGCGGCGGTGAAGCCGAACTGAAGGCGGTGCCAGAAAATGGGATCATGCATGAGGAGGTCCACCATGTTGCGGCACGCGGTGCGCGTACGCAAGGCGCTTGCGGATCCCGGGCGGCGCGCGCTTCACCGCGTCCTTTAGGTGTCCGGCGCTCGTGCCGATAGGCAAGGGGATGCCGAGGAGTTGATCCACAGCATGAGGACGAGAAAATTATGAAGCTCGGCGAGATCCTAACCCGTCGCCGGCTTATCAGCGAAGCCCAGCTTAAAGTCGCACTTGTGCAGCAGCACGCACGTGGCGTGCGGCTGGGCACGTGGTTTGTCGAGTCGGGAATTCTGTCGAGCGATCAGGTCACGCTGGCGCTGGCCGAGCAGTTTGGCGTGCCTCCTGCGCTGGAGGCAGACTTCGCGCGCTCGGAGGCAACTTTGCGCCGTCGCATGCGCGCCGAGCTTGCGACCGAGCTGAAAGTGATACCGCTTTTCCCTACCAGCCCACGGCGCGTGGCAGTGGCCATGGCAAATCCGGCCGATCGGCGCGCTTTCGACCGACTGGCCTTTGCACTGGGCGCGACCGTCGATCCGATGATCGCCAGCGAGGCGGCGATTGCGCACTACCTCGACCTCTATTACGGGGTTGCGCGCAAAGGCAGGAGCGACCGCGCGGACAAGGTCGTGCTGCCGGCACCGCATCAGGTGCAAAGCGCGCGCAAAGCAGCGCCCGACGAAGAAGAGATTCGACCGGCGTTGCGGACGCACCGCCGGGCTCCGGTGGCCAAAGGCGTGCACTTGGCGCCGCCCGTGCCGGATACGGCGAAGCGCAATCCGCCTCCAGCTCCCGCGTCACAGGAGCTGCGCTTAGCGCCGCTCATGCCAGGCGATCCATCCCGTGATTCTGCGGCTCCCGTTGAAATCATGGAGGACGCCGTCTGTTTCACCCCTACGCCGCTCACCTATCTGCCACCGCTTGACGCTGAAATGCCGCCTCAGCCATCGCGGGTTGCGGCGCGACGGTCGACCCTCACGCCCATCGTGGTCCCGGTCACGAGCGCCGGCGCACAGCTCGCGGTGGATCAAATCCGATTTGCCACTGACCAGCAGGACCTGTCCGACAACCTGTTCACGTTCATGCGCGTCTGTTTCGGCATTGGTGCCATGGTTGCCGTCTCGGGCGCGATGGCGCGTGGCCGTTTCGGCTTTTCCGATGGACGGGTGCGTCCCGACTTGGAAAGTCTGACCTTCTCGCTATCGCTGCCTTCCTGCTTCCGTATCGCGCGCAGCCGACGCACGCTCTATCGAGGCTGTCCGCCACCCGATGGCCTGGCGGTGCACGGACCCTTGTGGGCGGCGCTTTGTAGTCCTCCGCCCACCGATGTATTGGTGGCGCCGGTCATCGTGGATGGTCATGTTACTTTGCTGCTCTACGCGCAGGGCGAGAACGGTTGTCGCATGACGAGCGCCGCGGTCGAGCATATGGAGCAGGTGTGCGAGGCACTCGGGAACTCCCTGTTGCGCCTGGCCGGCTAGCAGATCCTGAGCAACTCCTAGCGGTGGCGCGACAGTCCGGCGGTGGTGTTGCGGACGGCTTGCACCATTTCCCCGGCAGGACCGCGCGACTTGATGAACACCAGCGTCTTGGCCAGAAGGTCGTGCAACGCTTGTCGCTTGGGATGGAAGGCGACCAGTAGAAATCCGGCGAGGTAGCCGACGAGAATTGCGGTCGCCAGCGCGATATAGGCGATGGGAAGCGCCAGCTCGGAAAGATGCAGGCCGGAGAGTCGAAACGAGATTTGCTCGTCGCCGTGGATGGTGAACACCAGACCGGCCAGCGCTCCCCACGCCAGTGGCCCCCACGCGAGCGCCGCGAAACGAATCAGTGCGGATTTCCACGAGATGCGGCCGCCGGTCGCGCTTTCCACGCGAATGCCAAGCAGCCATTTGCCCGGCGTTTGACCGAGCAAGCGATGGAACACGACGAAGTAAACGAGCGCGATGGGCAGAATCGCCAGCCGTGCGAAATAGGCGCCGCCGAGCAGGAGCAATCCATCCACGCCGAGCGCGATGGCTCGGGCGCCCATGCCGCCGAGCTCGCGACGAGGCGCACGCACCGCCTCGAGCGCAGCGATGAGCTCGTCGTAGTCGGCAAAGCGGTCGCCGGGTTTCTTGGCCATCATGCGCTCGATGATGCGGGCGACAGCTTGGGGAACCTGCGGATTGAGGTCGCGTACCGCGGGCGGCCGGTCGGTAACGTGCATGGTGATGATCCCGACCGGCGAAGATCCTTCGAACGGCGGTCGCCCGCACACCATATGAAACAGCGAGCATCCGAGCGAGTAGATGTCGGAGCGATGATCGCTTGCCTGTCCGCGTCCCTGCTCAGGCGAAATGTAAAGCGGCGAGCCGATGATCGCGCCATCGCGCGTGAGCTGGGTATCGCCATGCATGCTCTTCACGAGACCGAAGTCGAGCACCTTGATGCCCGCTTCCTTGTCGAGCATTAGGTTCGAGGGTTTGACGTCGCGGTGGACGAAACCGTGCGCCACTG
>CAZTTW010000402.1:0-5100 GCA_964616265.1 uncultured Myxococcales bacterium
CGTCGAGTACGACCACAATCGCAACCACCTGGGTATCGACCTCAAGGGCCTGACGACCAATCTCGACGACGACGCCGTGCTGGTGCGGGGCGAGGTGAGCTTCTGATGCGGACGAGGTACCGCAGATCCGTCGTGGTGGCGCTGGTCGCGATTCTCGCGCCTGCCTGCGAGTGGTCTTCGGACACTTTGTCGGGAGTCACCTCGATTATTCAGATACAAGGCGGCCAAGCCTACAGAGGCTCCATTTCAGACCCTCCCGCGACGACCCATGCCAGCGCCAGCGTTGTACCGCAGAATGCCGCGGTCTTTCCAGGAACGAGCAACAAGGTCATTTCGGGGGTCGTTGACTCCAATGCCAATGCGGTGGCTATCGGCGTAGCAGGGGACAGCGTCTACTGGCGAGTCCCAGCACTGACCCGCGATAGCCCCGGCGGCGATTCCTTTTCTTACACTGCCAGGTTGTCAATCTCGCGGGATGCGGCGACGAGCCCGCTCCTACAACTCAATGACAACGGGGAATTGACGCTGCCACTTTCCGCTCGTGCGATAGACAATGCCGGCAATTTCGGCCCGGCTCAGATTCGGCCGCTGGTGCTTGACTCAGACCCAATGACCGCTCCTCTCGCGGTTTCGTTGCAATGGGATACGCCGACGGACTTGGATCTGCATGTTCTGGTCCCGTCGAACAATGCCGCCGGCTACATCGAGGTATGGGCGAAGCATCGCAGCGCGGACCCGGGAAATGCGGCTGCGGGGACATCCCCTGACGGTACTTTGGATTTTGACTCCAATGCCAGTTGCCAAATCGACGAGCGCGATCTTGAGAGCGTGATTTGGAATGGAGCGCCCCCCGCGGGACACTATGTGGTCAGGGTGGCTGCGTCGTCGCTCTGCGGGCTGATTTCGGCCGCCTGGAAAGTCGACGCCGAGGCTGCGGGCGTGAACAAAGGCGCGGCGTCGGGCGTGCTGACCGAGGTCGCTACGCGGTCGAGCGCCGGGGAAGGCTCCGGCGTGACCGCTTTCGAGTTCGACTATCCGTAGGGCTTTCGAGCATGCGTTTGGTCACAGTTGCCGCCATCACGGTCCTTGCGGCATGGATGCCCCTGACGGCACAGGCTCAGCCGGCAACGGGCGATAGTGCTGGGGATAGCTCGGAGGCAGGCAAGGGGTTGCATCCGCCCAAGCTCAAGAAGTTTGTCGAAGCGGCTTACCCCGAGGACAAGCAAAAGGCCGGGATCGGCGCACGCGTCGTGGTCGCCATCGACGTGGAGGAGACCGGCCGTGTCGGCAATGTCGAGGTTCTGTCATCCGCGGGCGCCGATTTTGACGCTGCAGCGGTCGCTGCGGTCCGACAATTCGAGTTCGAACCAGCATCTCTCGATGGGACGCCGGTACCTGTGAAGATTCACTACGCCTACAAGTTCGAGGTCAAAGAGGTGATGGTCTCGCTCGGGCCGCAGATCAACTTCGAGGGACTGGTCACCAACCGTTTCACGAAAGTCCCGCAGCGCGGGGTAAAAGTGAAGATCATCGACTTGGACATCGAGGGCATGACCGACGAGGACGGCGCCTTCGCTTTCACCGATGTGGCGCCCGGCCCACACACCATCGAGCTATCGTCGCGTGAGCTGGTGACCATCAAGACCGAGGAGGTTATCACCAAGGGCAAGAAGACGACCGTCAAGTACATGGTCGAGCCCAAAGAGGAAGATGTCGACGAGGAAGCGGTGGTTCGCGCCCCGCGCATCAAGAAGGAAGTCACCGAGACCAGAGTGCGCACCGAGGAAGCCAAGCGCGTGCCCGGTACCCAGGGCGATACGCTCAAGGTCGTGCAGAACCTGCCAGGCGTGGGACGTTCCGCGTTCGGCTCGGGCGCGCTTATCGTTTGGGGCTCGGCCCCACAGGATACTCGCGTGAACGTCGACGGCGTCGAGATTCCGATGCTCTATCACGTGGGCGGCATGCGCTCGACGATCAATACTGATCTGGTCCGTTCCATCGATTTGTCGCCCGGTTCGTTCGGCGCTGAATACGGGCGCGGCTTGGGCGGCCTCGTGCGTATCGACCTGCAGGATCCAGGGCGCGAGGGCGTCCACGGCTATGTGGCTGCCGATGACGTCGACGTGGCTGGCATGGTCAAGGCAGCGATTACGCCCAACTTGCGCGTCGCCGTGTCGGGGCGCTACGGCTATCTCGACAAGACACTCAAGACGGCCGTGTCGAAGGACGTCGAAGATTTCTTTCCCATCCCGCGCTACGACGACTACCAGGCACGTGCTTCGCTGACCTTGGGCAAGGACGAGGAAGTATCGGCGACCTTCTTGGCCTCCGACGATCACTTGCGTCGGGCCGTGCCTTCGTCCGATCCGCTCGAGGTCAAGACTCAGAACACCGACCAGAACTATCGTCGCCTAATTGTGCGCTACACACGCCTCTTCGCCGACGGCTCTAGCGTCGCGTTTACACCCTCGGTTGGCTATGACAGCAACGACAACGGGTGGAACTTCGGTGGGACGCCCTTGCTTCTCAATGTGAGCGCCTGGCAATACGCGGCTCGAGCTTCCTACCGGCGACGCACGGCTAGCAACGTCGTATTGTCGCTTGGTTTGGATTTCCAGGGCCGCAGCAGCACGGCCGACCGCGTTGGATCTCTCAACTTGCCGGCGCGCGAGGGCGATATCACCGTGTTCGGTCAGCCTCCGGGAAGCGACCTGGCCTCGGATCACTGGAAGATCAACACACTGTCAGCGGCGCCCTACGCCTTTTCGGAGATCACGCTTGGCCGATGGACCCTGACACCTGGCTTCCGTCTCGAGCCCACTCTCATCGACGGCAGCCTGCAGCTCCCCCACAGTTACGTCAGACCGGATATTGGCTACCGACGTATGGATCTCCCGCGCAACCCACTGCCTGGCCCACTGGCCTGGATGCCGAATCCCCGTCTCTCACTTGCCTACCGGGCCACGGCCAAGCTGGCGTTCACCGCAGGTGGTGGCGTCTACGGGCAAACGCCCGCGGTCGAGGACCTGAGCCCCGTCTTCGGTAATCCCAACCTCACGAGCTCCACGGCGGTTCACCTCAGTGCGGGCGCTTCCTATAAGCTCACGGGCACGCTCACTCTCGAGAGCGTGGGCTTCTACAAGAAACTCTACGACCTGGTGGCACGCAGCGGGTCGCCGTCTCCGCCGGTCGGCCAATCGCTTCTACAGACTGGGATCGGGCGCAGCTACGGCGGACAAGTGCTTCTGCGCCAGGAGCTGTCCAAGGGCTTCTTCGGCTGGCTCACGTATTCCCTTATTCGCAGCGAGCGCAAAGATAGCCCGAACACGGACTGGCGCCTCTTCGACTACGATCAGACGCACGTGTTTGCTGTGCTGGCCAGCTATGAGATAACCCACGGATTCCAGGCCGGTGCCCGCTTCCGCTATACGACCGGCGCGCCGCGGACGCCGGTGGTCGGCGCCTATTTCAATACGAAGGATAAAGTCTACGAGCCTATCTACGGCGCCCACAATTCGATTCGTCTGCCGGCCTTCTATTCACTCGATCTGCGGGTCGAACAAGCGTTCGTATACCGACGACTCAAGTTCAACGTCTTCGCCGATGTGCAGAACGTGACCAATCGGAAAAATCCCGAGGAAATCATCTACAGCGCCAATTTTGCTCAGCGCGACTACATCACCGGGCTTCCAGTACTGGCTGTGGTCGGCTTGCGCATGGAGTTCTGATGAGGCACGCACACACCACAACGTTGCTTCTTCTCTGCTTAGGCTTTGCCTGCAAGCCCGCGGTCGGTCCGCCCATCTCGCAGATCAGCGGACCGGCAATTCTCGCTGTGAAGGGGACTCCGGCCGAGGTCGACCCCCACGGGACGGACCCCACCGTTGCCTACGAAGCGCTTGTGGTCGACGCGTCGGGGCGTGTGCCCGGTCCGGGTGTGGACATCTCTTCGCCTCTCTTGTGGGCCACCTGCGATAAGCCCAAGCCGCCCACCGAGAACAACTCGGTGAGCACGAGCTGTCTCGACGAGACGGCCTTGCCCGGCGTTGTCGGAAATTCGGACAAGACCTATTCCGCGCCCGTTCCCTACGACGCGTGCTCGCTGTTCGGGCCCACGACGCCGCCCACGACACCGCCGATCCGCCCGCGCGACCCGGACGTGACCGGCGGATACTACTTGCCCATACGAGTCGAGCTGCTAGTTCCCGAAGCCTTGCAGCGGCCGGACATGACCTTTCCGGATTCTCTGGTCGGCTTCCAGCTCCAGCGGATTTTCTGCGGCTTGGCCAATGCTAAAGGAACAGATATTGTCAAATACGGCGCGTATAAGCTCAACAACAACCCGGTGCTGACCTCGCTGACAGTGGGGCAGCCTGGACTGGATCCCGTCGACGTGCCGGTCAGCTCGGCCGCAGTAGCCTCCATCTCCGTCGGAGCGGGCCAGACGATTACGCTCGCCGCCAATTGGTCAAGCGATTCGGCCGAACCCTACATGGCCTTCGATGTCATTCAACGCGTGCTTGTCGATCACCCGCGCGAAGCCATGCGCGTGTCCTGGTACGCGACGGGCGGATCCTTCGAGCACGACATTACCGGCCGAACTGAAGACGAAACCGAGGACTTCGCCGAGAATACCTGGAAATCCGACGTAGCTGGACAGGTCCACATGTGGCTGGTCTTGCACGACATTCGTGGAGGTACTGACTTCGCGGCTATTGACATCACGGTTGGGTCGTAGCGCAAGTCTCTGCAGAAAACGACGGGCTTGAGGGATTGAAGCGGACGCTCAGAACTCATCTGGCGACAGCCTTCCGGCGCGTGGTGGAGGCAATCGAACTATGCCTTCTTGTGCGCTCCCGGCTTCAGTCTTTTGCTCCTCGTGCGCTGCCGGGCGGGCCGTTCTGGACTTCCGACGTCGGGTTCCACGCTTGGGTTCGGACGGCGTAGCGGCGCCTTCGTTAAGCTCGGGAACCTTGTTTGCAATCGGCTCATCAGGGAGGGCGTGCGGCGGCCCTGCGGACGACAAAGGTTCGGACGTCGGTGGACTAGGCGGGGAAGGCGGCTCTTCAGGCGACCGGGCCGCGCTGTGCATGAACCCTG
>CAZTTW010000403.1:0-5091 GCA_964616265.1 uncultured Myxococcales bacterium
TTAAGCCCGCCGCTAACGTTCGCTCTGAGCCAGGATCAAACTCTCCAATTAAACTTTCAAACACCGGGCCGAAGCTCGGCGTCCATTTTCGATCTGATCCATCCAGGGGCGTTGCCCCTGGGCATTACTAATAACTCAAGGATACGGTGCCGAGTCCTTCGCTTTCCGAAGAAAGCTCCGGAACTCGACTATCTTCTCGATTTGCTATTCAGCTTTCAGAGACCGACTTTTCCGCTTCGGCTTCGGCCTTCTTTCGTCGGCCACCGCCGCAGCGGGGAGTGGGATACTAAGCATTTCGGAGAACTTGTCAACAAACAAAATTCGTCGTCGATGCTTTTTTCTGTGCTGCCAGCTACGAAGCTTTCGAGAGCAGGTCCGCAGCCTCTTTGGCGTGATAACTCACGATCAAATCGGCGCCCGCCCTACGCACAGAAAGTAGAGTTTCCATCATGGCCCGTTCGTAGTCAAGGAAGCCCTTCTCCGCGGCTGCTTTTAGCATGAGGTATTCGCCGGAAACGTTGTAGGCAGCGATGGGAAGGTCGAATTCTCGGCGAATTTCAGCCACCACATCGAGGTATGGCAGAGCCGGTTTGACCATAACCATGTCGGCGCCCTCCTCGACGTCGAGCTCGACCTCGCGAATGGCCTCGCGCAGGTTCGCGGGATCCATCTGGTAGCTGCGGCGGTCTCCGAACGCTGGCGTCGATTCGGCGGCGACGCGAAACGGCCCGTAGTACGCGGACGCATATTTGACGGCGTAGGACAGCAGAATCGTCTGCTCGTGGCCGGCTTCGTCGAGAGCGTCGCGCAGAAAGCCGATGGTCCCGTCCATCATGCCCGAAGGCGCCACGATATCGGCACCAGCGCCGACTTGGGCGAGCGCTACGCGCGCCAGGTTTTCCAGCGTCGAATCGTTGTCCACGTGGCCGCTTTTCTTGTCGAGAAGAACGCCGCAGTGGCCGTGGCTGGTGTACTCGCAAAGACAGCAGTCGGCCGCCACGAGGAGGTCGGGAACGGCCTTTTTCAAGGCGCGGATCGCGCGCTGGACGATGCCCTCTGGATGCCACGCTTCGCTGCCGACTTCGTCCTTTTTCTCAGGCAAGCCGAACAGCATCACCGACGGAATGCCGAGCTTGGCGATGCTTTCTGCTTCGCGGGCCAGCTCGTCGACGGAAAGATGGAACTGCCCCGGCAGCGACACGATCTCCTTGCGCACGCCTTTGCCCGGACAGACGAAGAGCGGATACATGAAATTGCTGGGCGAAAGCGTGGTCTCGCGAACCATGCGGCGCAGAGCTTCGGTGCGACGTAAGCGACGGGGACGATTCTCAGGAAACGACATGGGATCCTCCTTGAGCGGAAAGTGAAACTGCAATGGCGTCGGCAAGCGCGTCGACGGTCGGCGCGGCGGCCACAACCGGCGCGAGGCCTTGCGCCCGCGCCTCGTCCGCGGTCGTGGGACCTAGCACAGCCACGATTTTTCCGTCGAGTGGCCTAGTGCCAATCCCCGCGAGAAGGGCGCGCAGAGCCGATGGGCTGGCAAAGATCGCGACGTCGAACGGCGGCGGCACCAAGTCGCGCTTCGCCTCGGTTCGATACGCAATTACGACATCGACGCTGGCCCCTGCGGCCCGGAGTGCCTGTACGAGCAGCATGCGGCCTTCGGCCGCAACTGGAAAAAGCACTCGCGCAGCGACTGCGGCGCTTGTCATCGCCTCGGCGAGCCCCTCCTGGCGCATGTCCGTGGGCACAAGAGCGACCTGTCCACCTGCTTGGCTGATGGCCACCGCAGTGGCGTCCCCGACCGCGGCGATCTTCGTGCGCATGGCTGCCGGAAACCGACCGCCGGGTAAGCGCGAGGAAAAATAGGCGACCGCGTTTTGACTGGTGAGCACCAGCCAATCGTAGGCGTCCAGGCGGCCGACGGCATCGTCGATGGGCTGCCACGATGGCGGCGGCGCGAGCGTCACGGTTGGAAATAGAACCGGGACGGCTCCTCTTTCGGCAAACGCCGCAGCCCATTCGTCGGCGCCGTCGCCTTTCGGGCGCGTGATGAGAATGCGTAGACCTGCAAGCGAGAGCGGCGACATCGAGAAAGGCCGGATATTACGCGCGGGCGAGCCTATTCCAAAAGCTCGGCATTCCAGTACGACGCGTTCGCCAAGTCGAGGAAGGGCAACCATTCGCGGTAGCGCACACGATCCGCACCGGCTCGGAAGGTCGGCGTCCAGCGCGGCCGCGTCGGTACTTTCAGCAATTTCAGACCGGCCTGGTCCGGAGAGCGCGCGCCTTTCCTGACGTTGCAGTCGACGCAGCAGCAAACCACGTTGTCCCAAGTCGTTCGTCCGCCGCGCGACCGCGGAATGACGTGGTCCAGATTGAGCTCGGATCGGGGCAGTTGCTGGCCGCAGTACTGGCACGTGTTGTTATCGCGCGTGTAGATGTTGTGCCGCGAGAAGCGAACCTTGGCGCGCGGAATGCGGTCGTAAATCTGCAGCAGGATCACGCGCGGAACCCGAATTGCGCGGCTGACGGTATGGACCACCTCATCGCCCGTCTCGGCGGAAAGCTCTGCCCAGCTATTGAAGTCGAAGGTGCGAAATTGGCGATCCACGGCTTGCGCCGAGCCGGCATACAGCAGTGCAAAAGCGCGCCGCACGTTGGTCACGTGGATGGGCTGAAAATGCCGATTGAGAACTAGGACCGGTGAGTCGAGCACAACGCCTTCCTTCGCTGCGGCACAAGGGGCCCAAGCTGCGCCTTTTCCTGTCGGCCGTGTCCTTTGGGGTCAGCAATCCCCCAGCTCGATCTCGAGCTGCGATGGGACGCCAGCCGCCGCAGCGGCCTTCTTCGGTCGGCCGCATCCATGAAGTGGACGGTATGCTAACAGACGAAGAGACGGTGGGCAAAGGCGGTACAATCGCCCGGCCTTGAATACCCAGACCCTTTCAGCCCTGGTAGCCGCCATCGTGGGATTGGCGGTAGGCGGCGCCGTTCTCTTACGCGACAGTCGTCGCAGCGTCCACGTCTTGTTCGCAACCTTCGCCTTCAACGTGGCGCTGCAGCGGATGCTCATGTTTTTCGCGGCATCGCAGGACTCGGGCTCGCTTCTGCGTTGGGGCGCCATGCTGGCAGCGGTGTCGCTGCCGGCCACGGCACAGCGATTCTTCCGCGCCTTTTTGGGCGACGAAGCCGGCCCGCCGCCCATGTCGCGCATCACTCTCTTCGGCGCGGCGGTGCTTTACCTCGCGCTTTTGTCGAGCCTGTTCGTCAGCACGCCCATTCACACGACGAAGTGGTTTTACGGCGGCCTTCTCGCCTACGTTTTTCTCGGTCTTTACCTTTCGATTTATTACCTCTACCGCCGGTACCGCCGAACACCCTCGCGAGTGGAAAAGATCCGCTTGCTCTACCTGCTGGTGGGTGGGCTCGCCACGGTCACAGCGGCAATTTTGGATCTCGTCCCGTGGGCACCGTCGGTCGGAAACATCTTCATCACGATTTACTTGTACTTCCTGTCTCAGACCCTCGTGCGCTACCGGCTGCTCGACCTCAACGAGCTGCTCGGGCGCATGGTCGTGCTGGCGGCACTGGCTACCATTTCGACTGCCATCTACGGGCTGCTCGTCATCAAGCTCGTCGACCTCAACGAAATTGGTCTTCTCTTCCTGAACGCTCTCATCGCCTCCACCGCGATCATCATCGTGTTCGAGCCGCTGCGATCGCTGCTCGAGCGCGTCGTCAATCGCTGGATGTTCCAGGAAAAGTACGAGCTCTTCCGCCGCATCGAAAGCCTGCGCGCCGACCTGATGAACGTCATCGACGTGCGCGACCTCGTGCCTCGAGTTTTGTCCGCGCTGGAGGATTCCCGTCGGGTCACGCACGGTTCGATGTACATCGTGGATCCGGACGGATCGGCGTACGACCTGGTCGGCCACATCGGCCCACGTCCCGAAGGTCGCATCGATGCCGTCGCTCACCGCGGTTTTATCGAGCGCCTGCGCCGCTCCGGCGTGGTTTCGGTCGAGGGCCTCGAGCGCGAGCTTCTGGCGCTGCGCAATCGGCAAGGCGAAGAGCGCGAAGCCGTGCTGCTGGTTCAGCGCGCGCTCGAGCTGGTCCATGGCTCGGTCGTGCTCGCCATCTTGGGCGAAGAGCAGCTGCTCGGCATGCTCGTTCTGCGCGACGAGCGTCTGAGGGAAGCGTACTCGTCGGAAGAAATCGAGCTTTTCCGAGGCGTGGCGGCTTCCATTGGCGTCACCTTGCAGAACTCGCAAATCTACGAGCGCATGAAAGAGCGCGACCGTCTCGCGGCGCTCGGTCAAATGGCGGCCGGGTTGGCGCATGAGATCCGCAATCCATTGGGATCCATCAAGGGCGCGGCTCAGTATCTCCAGCCGGTCGAGGGGCAGGTACCCGACGCCAGCACGCGTGAATTCTTGGACATCATCGTCGAGGAAGTCGATCGCCTGAACAAGATCGTTTCGCAGTTCCTCGACTACGCACGACCGTACCGCGGCGATCAAAGCCCGCTCGACGTGAACGACGTGGTTCGCAAGACGATCAACCTGATCGAGAAAGAACGCAGCGGCTCGCGCGTGGAAATCGTCATGAACTTGCTCGAAGGCTTGCCGCCGGTGCGCGCCGATGCGCAACAGCTTCGGCAGGTCTTCCTGAATCTCGCGATCAACGCGTTCGATGCCATGAGTGAAGGCGGCAAGCTGCAGGTATCGACGAGCTTGCGCCGCTCGACCCGGAGAGGCGCCTCGGCCGCGTTCTTGGAGATCCGCTTCCGCGACGACGGCATAGGAATTCCCCCGGCCGACTTGCGCAGCCTTTTCATTCCGTTCTTCACGACCAAGGAAAAGGGCACGGGTCTAGGATTGCCCATCAGCCAGCGCATCATCGAAAACCACGGTGGAACCATCGAGGTACGGTCGCAGCCGGGCTCGGGCTCCACGTTTACGGTGCTGTTGCCGGTCGAGCCCGACGCCTACGCGTCCTATGCCGAGGCCAAGAAAGCGCCCACGATCCGAAAGTCGATGGCCGATGCGGGAAACAGCGGCAAGACGAGCAAGGCGATTTCGTAGCCGA
>CAZTTW010000404.1:0-5081 GCA_964616265.1 uncultured Myxococcales bacterium
GTCTATCAGTCCCTCGTGTGGGGCGGACGCCGTATGGCGGCCTGGGGGAGGGTCTTGCCCGACGGGCCGATCGGCGAGGCGTGGGAGCTGGCGGATCATGTGCGCGGCATGAGCGTGGTCGCCGGCGGGCCCTTCGCTGGACGGTCCTTGCGCGAGTTGGTTCTGGGCGCTGGGCCTGCGCTGGTCGGTGATGGCTTTTCGGGGGGCGAGTTTCCTCTGATGGTCAAGCTCATCGATGCGCGCCATCGTTTGAGCGTGCAGGTTCACCCCGACGCTGAAATGGCGCGCAAGCTCGGCGTTGGCCAGCACGGTAAGACCGAATGCTGGGTGTTTCTCGAAGATGGCGGAGAAGTTTTTTGCGGTACATCGCCCGGGGTTGACCGCCTGGGCTTCGAACGCGCTTTGGCCGAGGGCAATGTAGCGGCCGCGCTCAATCGCTTCGACGCGCGCAAGGGCGACGTGTTCTTCCTGCCAGCGCGGACAGTGCACGCTCTCGGCGAGGGGTGTTTGCTGTACGAGCTTCAACAGACCTCCGACATCACCTTTCGCGTCTACGACTGGGACCGCTTGGGGCTGGACGGCGAGCCTCGACCACTGCACGTGACCGAGTCCATGGCGACCATCGACTTTTCGCGCGCCGGCTTCGGGCCACACCGCCCCGAGGCTTGGCGCCCGCTCGGCGGCCCGATCGAGGGATCGCCGAGTTGCCTATCTCGTGTCTTGGTGGATTGCGCACATTTCTCCCTGCTCGAGCAGACCGTGCGCGGCACCGTGGATCAGGCGAACGGGGTGGCGTGCGCGGTCGTGACCTGTCTGACGGGGCAGGGGACGCTATCTACGGATGGGGGCGAGGTAGCATTTCTACCCATGCAGACGGTGCTTGTGCCCGCCGATGCCGGTCGCTGGCGCCTGAGTGTTTCGGGCGAAGCGCGTGTCCTCGTCGCTATCCCGAAGTTCTGACCGGCCCTGTCGGCAGCTGCCGTGACCGTGGATGTCTGCATCGTGAATAGGATAAATCCGACCAGAGCGGTCGTGATTTCGGTGCATGCACTGCCCGTGCGATCCACACTTGATCATGGGCCGTGCAGTATTTCTCGCCCAGCAGCGCTTCGACCTGGCTGTCGTCGGAGCGGGCGCCACAGGGTGTGCCGTGGCCCGCGACGCTGCTCTGCGTGGGCTGTCGGTGCTCCTTCTCGATCGCGGTGATATTGCTTCGGGAACGTCGTCGGGCTCGTCGCGCATGATCCACGGTGGCTTACGCTACCTGATGCGCGGACAGTTGGGACTGGTACGCGAGTGTCTCAATGAACGCACGATCCTTTGCCGACTGGCGCCGCACCTCGTGCGGCGTGCGCCTTTCGTGATCGCGCTGTCGCGACCCGCGTGGCGCGAGAAGTGGCCGGTGCGCTTTGGGCTCGGCCTGGCTCGGCAGCTTTCGGCAGGCGCCGAAGCTCCGTCGAGAGTGATCAATCACGCGGCACTGGCGGATCTTCTACCGGACGTTGCCACCGAATCCCTGCGTGGCGGGCTGCAATTCGAAGATTGCGTGACCCGCGACGCGCGGCTGTGCCTAGAGGTCGCGCTGGGTGCGCGCACCGCTGGTGCCTCGGTCGCGACCTACCTCGAGGTCTTGGGCACCGAGATTCGCGATGGACGCGCGGTCGGTGTGCATGTCCGCGACCACCTCGACGGCGAAGAGGCGACCATCGCTTGTCGAGCGATGGTGCAGACGCTGGGGCCATGGACTGGTTCGCTCGACGTCGGCGGCGTGGGGGACGCGCCGGGCGTGGCTCCTGGCCGGGGCACGCATCTCGCGGTGCCGGCGTTCGTTCCGGCGGACACGGTGGTGGCCGCGCTCCACCCCGTCGACGGCCGCTATGTTTGGGCGGTCGGGATGGATCGCTACACGTGGCTGGGCACGACCGACGAGCCCCAGCCCGACGACCCGGACCACTGCCGGCCCAGCGAACGAGAAATTGCCTACCTTTTGACGTGGCTTGCGCACTATACGCGCACGCCGGCCGACCACGTGTTCCTGGCGCGCGCGGCGTTGCGCCCCCTGGTCCACGGCACCAGCCGTTCGCGCGATTTCAGGTGCGGCTTCTCGGACTCGGGCGTGCTGGTGGTGGCGGGCGGAAAAATTACTACCGCGCGAGCCATGGCCGAGGAGGCCGTCGACAAGATTTTGGCGTCGCCAGCGCTGCGCGAGGTGGTGGCGCAGCCGTGTCGCTCGGCCGAGGTTGCGTTGCCGGGTGCGCCGCCGGTTGCCATGGACGAGTGGATCGAGCGCCACCGCGAGGTGCCGCTGGCACCAGAGCTCGTCCACCACCTGCTCTTCCGCTACGGCCGCCGGGCGACCGCCATCTTCGACCGCATGCGCGCCGACGCTCGGTCGGGCCTGCCGCTGCATCCCGAGCGCCCCGAAGTTCCGGCCGAAATTGACCACGCGGTCGAGCACGAATGGGCGCGTAGCTTGTCCGATGTTATGTGGCGCCGGACCGAGCTCGCCTTTACGGCTGATCGTGGTGCCGCAGCTGTTTCGCACGTGGTTGCGCGTATGGGGCGTTTGCTCGGTTGGACGCCCATCGAAGCGCAGCGCCAGCAGATTCGTTACGAGGCCGAGGTGGACGCCGTCCTATCGCCCCTCGGCCGTCCCGTTCCAGTTACTCCGGCTCCCGTTCCCTTCGCGATCTAGTGCCTCGACCGCCACTGCATTACGCTGCGGTCGGAGCACTAGCGATTTCTTACTGACAGATTCCGGCTCGCACCCGGCTGAACGGGTTGGCCTTGCTGTCCGAGTTGTCGATGGGCACAAGGCACATGTTCGCGGACACGTTCACCGGGCTTGGTAGCGAGCTCGAGCTGAGAGTCAGATTGCCGCTCACGACTTTGACTTCGCTCTTGGACGTCACGTCGCCATAGGCATCGCAGGTGGCAGCGGGTAGCAGGACCGAAGGCTTGGCTTCGCCACCCAGCATCACCTCGAAGATCTCGTTGGAAAGCCATTCCGGCATATCCACGCGCAGCGACTCCGATAGCTTGTTGAGCATCATCGCGAGCTTGATATCGAGTGCCGGGTCGAAGGTGATCAGGGTGCCCTCGGGCGTCTTCTTGAAGGTGACGCTGAGCTTGCGGCCATTGTTCGGATTGACGTCCAACGTTCCCAAGGGATTGCCATTGAGGGTAACGTTGGTGGCATCGCTCCCAATCCCGAGGCCCGAAAAGGTGAGCTCCGTCGCAGCCTTTTGGGTGCTGAATGCGCCGGTGAAACCGCCCAAGTGTCCCGAGAAAGTCCCCGACTTCTCTTGGACGCCGCAGCTATCGTCGCAAACCGCGGCACCGGCCACCTGCACATCGACTGCACCAAGATTCACCGTGTAGCCGATGGTGTTGGTGACGGAATTGAGGGTGAGCAGAGTCGTGGGATCCGAAGGCAGGGCGGTCACGGCGACCGGTTTGCCCTTGGCTTGCCCAACCAGCAAATCGAATTTCTCGAGGACGGAGGTCGAGATGGCAAAGTCATAGTCGGCACGCTTCTCGAGCGAAGCTCCGATGACGCCGACAAGGTGTTCGGGAAGATTCTTCTGGTCTGCCGCCGTCAGAAACGGCCGAACGGCGTTCAACGCCTGGGTGAGATCGACACGAGCCGATAGCTTCGTGGGGCCGAGCACGGCAGTTCCGGGCGCGTAGCGTGCCTCGCCGACGAGCAGAGCAACGTTGAGGGTGTCGTCGGAGTTCGCGGTAACCACGAATCTCAGAGGATTGGCGGTCAGCTTGTCGACGCACGTCGTGCTCGCGCCACATGCCGAAACGGGATCGATCTTGTAGACGACCTGGTTGCCATCCTTGAGCTCGACGAATTCCTCGCGGAACACGTGGTCGCTCGCTTCTTTGGCGACTTGGTGAAGGAAGTCGTCGAGCCCCTTGGTGTCGACCTTACCCGAGGAGAAGTCGCCGGTGGTGCCAGGGCATGCCGAGGCGCTCCCAAGGGCAGAGTTGATACCGACCGTGGCCACTGTGGTGCTGTTGGTGGTGTTGAGCTGTGCCGTCGAGTCGGCGAGGCCGACAATCAGCGCGTTCACACGCTGGTTGACGGACGCGGTGGCCTCGGTGGAATCGATTGGTCTTGGCGAAACCACCGTGCCGGTCACGCCACCGCTTCCAACGCCGACGGTGCCACCCGTGGCGATCGTTCCACCTGTGGAAGGTGATCCGCCCGGGCTTGGATTGCATCCGATGATCAACGAGCACGCGCTTCCGAGTAGCCCCACCAAACCAAATCGTAGATTCTTCATTATGTCTCTCGCTCCTCTGGGAGAATAGGTTCGCCCCCTAATTGGACTCCAAATCTTTTGCCTTCGCGAGCATTATTTGCGCTCGGCTTGGCCGAGGTAGCGGATCGATGAGACGAGTATCACACGGTAATGTCGGTCGCAGTGTCGGTTCTGGAACCACGCCCGAGCCGCTGTCCAAGCGCGGCTTCGCGCATGCTTTCGCTCTCTGTTTCGTGGTTCTTGCTACCGCTGGTTTTCTGGCCGCGCGGATACCGGTGCTCATGCACAGGCCCTTCGATCCCGACGAATTCGAACATGCCCACGCAGCCTGGTGCGTGTTCAAAGGAATGCTTCCTTACAAGGACTTCTTCGAGCACCACACGCCTTGGTACTACTACACCTTGGCGCCGTTCTTTCATTGGTTCGACGTCGACCTGTCCTTCGAAAGTGCGAAGCACTTCCTACTCTTCGGGCGCGGCCTCTCGCTGGCGCTGACGACACTGTCGATGGTTCTCTTGGCCCTGGTTGGGCGCCTTTGGAAAGACCGCGGCGTCGGGCTGGTGGCTGCTCTGTTTCTGGTGGGACAACCGTTCTTCTTTCAAAAAACCATCGAGATGCGTCCCGACGTGCTGGCCCTTCCGTTCTTTCTGGCCAGTCTTGGTTTCCTGCTGCGTGGACTTGCCGCCGGCACCGACGAGGCAAGAAGACGTCTTCGCTCTTTTGTTGGAGGAGGTCTGAGCGTCGGTGCTGCCATCCTGTGCACGCAGAAGATGCTCTTCGTCCTTCCCGGCGCGATCGCAGGTATGG
>CAZTTW010000405.1:0-5078 GCA_964616265.1 uncultured Myxococcales bacterium
CGTGGTCCCTTTCTTGGAATTTGGTTGCTAAGTTCTCGTATAACAGACAACTGGATGGCACACAAGACACCCTTCGCCAAAGGGCTGCTTCCCTGAAATGGGGGTTGCGAAGGTCGAGGCGATAGCTCCAGTCTCGCCTGCGCTCTCCACCCCAATGCCCGGCGGTCCGCCGGCCTCAGGAGCCATGCCCCGGCGATCGCTTGGGCGGCGATCGCACCGGACGAAGCAGATCGGCAAGGCGAGTGCGATCGCGACGATGTTCGTCGTGGTGATGCCGCTGTCGCGCCTTGAGCGCGTCCTCGACGGAAAACAGTCCCAGGCGGCCGCCCGAGGGCTCCCTCGCAAAGACCGGCAGCTCCAAAACGCGGTGCTCGATCATGCGATGGATGGCCAGCCGCACGGGTTCGTCCGCGTACGCCAAGGGTTCTTCTCCAGCCACGCAGGGAGAGGGCGCTTCCCGCATCACCTCGCGCACCAGCGCGGTTTCCAAGGCGTCAACCGCGTATTCACGGCTGATATGCTGCCCGCGCCGGGCCAGTTTTTCGGTGAGGATCGAACGTTTTAGGGTGAGCACCGTAAAGGCATAAGCCGCGCTCCCGGCAAGCAAGACAGGCAACAGTGCGTGTCCATCGCCGGTCAGCTCAAGCGCGAAGACCACCGCGGTCAATGGCGCCCCCATGGTCCCGGCCAAGGTCGCTCCCATTCCGACCAGTGGCCAAAAACCTGGGGTGACCGGCGGCAAGAATGTCTGGCCAAGACCGCCTAGGGTGCAACCGAGCATGAGCACAGGGGCGAGGACACCGCCGGAGGTGCCGCTTCCCAGCGACACCGCCCAGATGGTGAACTTGACCGCCGCCAGCAGTGCCATGGCCTTGATCGGGACATCGCCGGAGAGCAAGGCGTGAATCCGTTCGTAGCCAACCCCCAGTGCTTCCGGACAAAGGAGCCCGCCCGTTCCCACCACCAAACCTCCCAGCGCTGGCCACCACATCCAATGGATTGGAAGGCGAGCAAAGGCGTCCTCGCAGGCATAAACCGCGGCGGTCATGCATGCGGACAGGGCGCCGCCCAGAATGCCAACTGCGAGGCACGCCAGCAACGCTCGGGGCCCGACGAAGGCGGGAAGTGGGGCCATGGCGAAAAGCACGCCAGGGCCCTGGATCATGTAGCGGACCGCGGCTGCGGTGGCGCTGGCGATGGCTACCGGGATGAAACTGCGTGGCTTCAGTTCGAAGAGCAACAGCTCGATGGCCAAGACCAACGCCGCTACCGGCGACGCGAAGGTGGCGGACATTCCGGCCGCAGCGCCAGCCACCAGCAAGGTTTTCCGCTCGGCGCTGGATAGGCTGAATAACTGTCCAAGCAGCGAGCCCAGCGAGCCACCGGTTACGATGATAGGGCCCTCGGCGCCGAAGGGCCCTCCCGAGCCGATGGAGATGGCGGCCGACACCGGCTTCAGGACCGCCACGCGCGGCTGAACGCGACTTCCACGCTGCAGGATCGCCTCCAGTGCCTCGGGGATCCCATGCCCGCGAATCTTGTCGGATCCGAAACGGGCCATCATCCCGATGACGATTCCTCCGCCCACTGGCGCTAGCAGCGCTACGGCCGGGCTCAGGTGGTGGGCGTTAGGTGATACGCCCGCAAACGAGCAACGGTGAAAGTAGAAGAGATTGGTGAACAGCCCGATCAGCGCGAGCAAGGCCTGGGACACGAAGGCACACACCACACCGATGGCCAACGCCAACAACGACAAGGGCAGCACGCGCCGGGTCGTGGTGAAGTCGCCCGCGTTTGCTCGACGTCGAGATGTTCCGCCTCTGGGATTCTTTCGTCGGTCAGCCACGGGCGGCCTTGCGCGCGCGGCTGACCGGGGAAGGCGCGCCTTCCTCGAAGAACATGGCCGGCGGCTCGTCGGCTAGTCGCAGAGTTCTAATCAGCGCATCCAGGCTCGTCGCCAACGTGCGACGCCGGCCCAGCCCCATCCGTCCGAGAGCTTCCAGCAAACGATCCTGTGGGGCCGGATCAGACTGTCGTCGCAGGAGCTCTCGCCCCTTGAGCGTCAAGGCGATCTCCACCGCGCGTCCATCGTGCATGGCCCGACGTCGGCTGACCAGGCTCTGCTTGGCCAGCTTGCCGACCACCACGGACACCGAGCTTTGATGCGTTAACGTGCGCTCGGCGAGTTGGTTAATGGTCAACTTGCCCGCGTCGACCAGTCGTTCGAGAACGAAGCGCTGGGCCGCCGAGATTCCCAGCGTCTGCTCGCTGGCGCGAGAGGCTTCCCGCAGCATGCGAACGAGGCGTCGAATGGAATCCAGGACGGCGCGCGCGTGTGTGTCGCCGTTCCATCGCCCGGACGTGGTCCGAAAATTTATATTGGCTCCCATATAATGGCAAGGCTTGCCACGCGAAATGCCGTCTGTCGAGCCTATCCTCGCCACACGTGCCAGCAAGGCCGCTGCCGACTTCGTGGAAGCCTATTCAAAGCGTGCCGCGCGAGCGTAGCGTGTCGTCAGCTCAGGAACCGTGCTCAGACCGGCGCCCCACGCGCCGGCTATGGCCACCGTTTCAGAAAAGCACCCTTTGCCAAGTCGGCGAAGCAGGCTACTCGGTCACACGGGCTAGCACGCGGCCGTCGAGGGCGACCTTGAAAGCCAGTGGGACCAAGCTGACGCCATACTTGCGAGCCAAGTCGGGCCGCTGGGACACGTCGACCAACACGACGGGCACGCCCTGGCGATGCAGGCGATCCTCGAGGGTGCGGCAGTCGGTACAGCGCGGATAGGTGAACTGCACGACTAATCCCGTGGTGGGTGTGGCGCCGATTTCGTCCAAGTCGATTCGGTGGATCACACGCGGACCGATGCCACCAAGGTGCGCCAGCAGTCGATAGATCGTGCATCCAACGCACAGTCCGGTCGTCGCAGCGAGAAGTGCCAGTGCTGCGACCACGAGACCAAGGATCCAGCCGAGGACGTGGAAGCCGATGACGTGGGCAAGCGTTCCTGCTGAAAGGAAGACAAGGCCGACGAGATTGGCGAATCGAACCGGTCTCGCATCTTCAAGCCGACCTGGCCCGAGGTGTGGGCGTACGAGCTTGAAGAAGATGATGCATCCGAGGCAAACGCGTGGGCCGAAGGCCAGCGCCAGCGCCAACTGCAGCGCGGCCAAGGACAAGAGCGGCCACCAATGGAAGGCAAAGGCCAGCAAGGCGGCCAGGCCGATCACGGCCTGGTTGAAGCGCGGAGCACGTGCATCGATGACGGGCGGGGCAGCGGTCGATTCTAGTTCGGCGGGTGAACCGGATGAAGACATCCGTCTAGTATATCAGACGTTTACTCGGCGCAAACCGCAGCACAAGGCGCGATAACGTCTGACGGTGTCGGCGATGCCGAATTCCAAGGCGTCGGCGATTAGCGCGTGGCCGATGGAAACTTCGTCGATGGGGCCGGCTTCGGCGAGGAAGAGAGCGAGGTTCGCCAGGTTGAGGTCGTGGCCCGCGTTCACGCCTAGACCCTCGGCGCGAGCAGCGGACGCCGTTTTCGCGTAGGCTGCCACCGACGTGGCCACGCTGCCTTCAGCGAAGGCGCTGGCGTAGGGTTCGGTGTAAAGCTCGACCCGATTTGCTCCCATCTGTTTCGCCAGCTTTGGCATGTCCTCGATGGGATCCACGAAGAGACTGACCCGGCAGCCCGCCGCGTGCAGGCGCGCGATCGCCGACGCAAGGGCCGCGCGCCCGGTTTGCCCCAGCTCGACCAGGTTCCATCCGTGGTTGCTGGTCAGCGCTTCGCGCGCATCGGGCACGAGGGTTGCCTGGTGGGGGCGCACGCGTTCGCAGATCTCCACGAGGCCATGGAAGGGGTTGCCTTCGATGTTGTATTCGGCGTGCGGGTGCTGGCCGAGCAGCCGGTGCAGAGCCTCCACGTCATCCGGCCGGATGTGCCGTTCATCAGGTCGCGGGTGAACGGTGATGCCGTCGGCGCCAGAGTCGAGTGCGATGGCCGCGAGATGGGCGATGTCCGGGATTCCGTTGGAACGCGTGTTTCGCAGCGTCGCTATCTTGTTCACGTTGACCGAAAGTTTCGTCATAGCGCCGGCACTATGATCGGGCTGCGGCCTTGCTGCAAGCTTCGCGCGGAAGCTCGCGCTAGTTTCGCCGCTTGGTTGCTGTCCGCGGCTTGCTTCCGCAGCAACACTTCTGGTGCTGCGGTGATGGTCGGCCAACTGGGGTGGGCTGGAACTTCAGCCGTGCGCGCGTTCTCGGCTTCTGGCACATCGATTGCGAAGACCGTGGTTACTTCACCATGGTGGCCGCCGTTAGGATCCGCGAAAAGCGAGGGGTATCCTTCGCCGGGGCGGGCGTACTTGCATGCACGTAGCCATCCTTCGACACGGGCCCACCGAGTGGAACGCGCAAGGGCGTATCCAAGGCAGCATCGACACTCCGCTTAGCGCTGAGGGGAGGCTCCGCATGTCCGCCTTGCTTTCTCCCGACGGGTTCGACGGCGCATGCGCGTATTGCAGCCCGAAACTGCGAGCGCGGCAGACGGCAGCGTGCCTGGGCCTCGAGCCCATCTTCGACGAACGGTTGGTGGAGCAGGACTGGGGCGCGTGGGAAGGTCTGACCCGAGGGGGAATACTCGCGCGCGACGGACGGGACGCGTTCGAGCGGGCCGGCTCCCAACGCGGTATCGAGTTCCGGCCGCCCGGCGGGGAATCCACGGGCGAGGTGCATGCTCGGGTGCAATCGTTTCTTACGGATGTCGCCACGAAGGGCGAGGACGCCATCGTTGTCGCCCACCTCGGTGTGCTGCGTGCGGCCTACGCTTTAGCCACCGGCTGGGACATGTCCGCAGCCATGCCGCCCGAGCTCGACCCAAGGGCGGCGTTGATCCTCTTACTGTCCCAAGATGGAACGCCGCAGGTATCCAAGTTGAATGCGCCATTGCGGCCGAGGCTTCGCGCAGGCGGTGACTATTTTGTCGACACCGCCGCATACCCCGCGCGCGGAAAGTAGAGACTACGCCTCTAGCCTGGCTACGCGCAGAACGATGTCGTGTTGGATGCCGAAGATG
>CAZTTW010000406.1:0-5062 GCA_964616265.1 uncultured Myxococcales bacterium
TGGACGGGCGGCTACACGTATTTTCACCGGCGGCTGCCCATCGTCTGGTCGGAATCGCGCCCCGATCTCGAGGCGGCCAACTACGTGCTCATGGCACCCGGGCACAGAATGACCGATCCGCGCTTTCGTCCGGTTGCTGAGCGCGGCCCGTACGTGCTTTTCCGCCGTGACGGCAGCTGCGGTCGTGCCTCCATTCCCAGCGCCAGTTACGGTCGCCTCTCGCCTGCCGGAGTCATGGGACCATGATGCGGTTTTGCAGCGCCATGGCTCGTAGCCTCGGTCGTATGACTGCACGGCCTGGCTTCTTGCTATTCGTTGCCGTCGCTTGCCTCAATCTCGCCTCCATGAGCCGGGAAGTGCCGTGGGGCGACGCTCGCCCAGTTTTCGAAGTTGCTGTTTCCATGGTCCAGGGCAACGGCGTGGCTGCGCACACGCGCTGGCCCTCCGACGCTGCGCCGGGAAAAGACGGGCGCTACTACGCCGCTCAGCCGTGGCTCCCGTCGTTGCTGCATCTTCCGGGAGCCGTGGTACGCGCGCTGCTTGGACATCTCTCGCCGCGGCCCGAGCTCACGCACTTGATCGACGCGTTCAGCTCGCATCTGGCCGGCTCGCTGCTTGGTGCCTTTATCGTATGGCTATTTTTTCGCCTGTGCCTCCGGCATGGGGCTTCACCGAAGGTGGCGGCTCTGGCCGCGCTGATGCTCGCCGTGGCCAGCATCGTTTGGGTCTACGCCCGCTATCCGTTCACGGAGATCGTGCAGATTGCGTGCTTTACGGGATTCTTTTTCGAGCTTACCCAGCTTGTCCGCAAGCTCGACCGCCGCACCGCCCTGGCCACGGGATTGTGGGCCGGCATGCTGCTCAACACGAAGTACATCTATGCGCTCTGTTTGCCCGGCGCTTTTCTGCTCGTCGCCATCCAGCACCGGAAGTCCCTGCGTGAGCTCGGGCGCGCCATCGCGTGGGCCGTCGCCGGGTTCCTGCCCGGCATCGCGATGATCCTTTTGTACAACTACCTGCGCTTCGGCAGCATCGCCAAAACCGGCTATTCCAACGTGGCCGGCGTCATGGTCGAGAATCCGCTGCTCAGTCTGTGGGGCTTTCTGTTCTCGCCGGGCAAGAGCATCTTCCTCTACACGCCGCCGCTCGTGCTGGCGGCTTTCGGTCTGCCGCGCTTCTGGCGCGGTCACCGCACGACCGTGCTGGCCATGGTCCTCACGATCGCGCCGGTAATGTTTTTTTACGCGCGTTTTCCCGCGTGGCCCGGCGACTGGGCTTGGGGACCGCGGTACGCCGTCTTTGCCATGCCCGTGCTGCTCTTGCCCGCGATCGGCTTTCTGTCGGAGATGCGCTGGCCAGGCCGGTCGGTGGTTGCGTTCATTTTCGTCGTTGGGGTTTGCGTTCAGCTTCTGGGCAACGCGTTCTACTGGGACCACTACCTGCGCATCGCTCTCGACGTGCGCGCAAAGTGGCTGGGCCAGCCCAACCGTACCGCTTCGCTGACTCCCGACAGGGGCGGGTTCTGCGAGGGCTGCTTCGAGGACGTCTATCCCACGGTCTGGCTCGGGCCCCTGCAGCCCATCCTCGGGAATTTCTGGCTCTTGCGCCACGTGCCCTTCCACGACGACTGGCGAAAAGCCGAGCAGGATGCGCCTTGGCGGCGGCACACGCATCTCGATATCGATATTCGCGCGACCTACGAACGCGTCCGCGTGGATCACTGGATTTACGACACGCACGAGCATCGGACCGCGGGGTGGATCGTGCTCGTGCTCTTGGGTGGCGGCACGGCGGCAGGACTCGTCGGGTTTTGGCGCCGCAGCCGTGACACGTCTCCCTCTTGCTGACGCGCATCTGTCGCGCCAACCGCGCCGGACTTTGGTATGAACGGCGACCGTGAGCGCACTGATTTTCGATTGCGATGGAACCTTGGCCGACACCATGCCGGCGCACTACCGTGCGTGGCTGGAAATTTTGCAACCCTACGGCGTCCCCTTTTCGGAAGAACGTTTCTACTCGATGGGCGGCATGCCGACGCCCAACATCGTGAAGGTTCTGTTCGACGAAGCCGGGAAGGTGCCCGACGTGCTGCTGCTCACGCGGGAAAAGGAGCGCGCCTTCGTCAAGAAAATCGGCGAGGTTCGTCCCATCGAGAAGGTCGTGTCCGTCGCCCGTCGAGGGCGTGGCGTGGTACCCATGGCCGTGGCCTCGGGCGGTCATCGGGACATGGTCGAGCTGACGCTGCGCCAGATCGGCGTTTTCGACTGGTTTCCGGTCGTCGTCACGGCCGAGGACACCGCCCGCCACAAGCCTGAGCCCGACGTGTTTCTCGAGGCGGCCCGGCGCCTCGGCGCAGAGCCCGCCACCTGTACCGTCTACGAAGACACCGATTTAGGTATAGAAGCCGCACGTCGCGCGGGCATGCACGCGGTCGACGTCCGCACGCTCTAGGGGCGCGAAGGCTCTACAGAATCGGTACGTCCGGGTTGGTTTCCAGCTCGAGCGACGTGGTGATGAGCAAGTTCGATTGAACCACGTGTCGCTCGGCCGAGAAGAAGTCGAGCGTGTACGAGTCGCCCGTGATCAGGCCGAGCGAATCGATCGCGACATCCATGGGCTCGCGGCCATGGATGCCGCCCAGGTTGATGACGAGCTTCTTGTCGATGAAGACGAAGACATCGTCGTCGCCGCTGAAGTGGAAGGTCTCGCCGCCTTTGTAAGTGAACTTGGTGTGGATCTCGACGGTGAACGAGAAGTTGTGGTCGCGCCCTTGGTTGCCGAAGCTGGTTTTGTATTGGGATCCGTCGTCGATGGGGAAGAATCCACCGCCGGGGCTGAGGGGCGGCCCTGCCGTGAGACTGTCGTAACCGTACGTGCCGTCGCCGTTCGGAACCAATGTCAGGGGGATTTGCTGCACGATATTGGTCCCCGAAACGGTGTTGTACCACTGATCGAAGGCTGCCTTGCCGTGGGTACTGAGCGTCTTGCCCGAAGCATTCTTGTAGACGGGTTTGTAGTCGGAGCCGAGCGTGTCGCTCACGATCTCCTTGTCGTCCCATGGACCGAGATAGCTGGTGCTGGGATTGCCGCTGGCGTCCGTCTTTGGCGTGTTCTCGAAGTCGGGATTCGTTGACGAGTCGCCAGCGTTGTAAAACTTGAAGTCGCGCACCGCCATCATCAATTGACCGTTCGTCGAGAGCCCGGTGGATCCCGCGCTGCCGGTCGTTCCCCCCGTATCGTTCACGTTGATGATGAGCCCTCCGCCGCCGTTGCCGGCTTTTCCGTCGTTGCCGGCACCGCCTACGACCTCGGTGCTACCGTTGCATCCAACCGTGACCAATCCGATTGCCAATGGCAGGAAAATCTTGAGCATGGCAGTTTCTCCGTGGGTGGCATACTAGCTCACATCGATCGGGACGAAGCAACGGTGAAAATCGATCGCTGCCAACCTTAGTTCGCTCGTTGTGACGGAAGGCGCAAACGCTGCAGCGATCGCGGCGGTGACGCGAATTCCCAGGGACGTGCGCGCCGGTCGTGCTAGACAAACGTCACTTTGCGCTCGTGGGCGTGCCCGAACTTCGGCATACTTTTGGCGAGCGCTTAGCTTGGCTTCACGGAAGTTACGTGCGTGCTCGCGGCCCCGGGAGTTGCAGCACGAATGACAAGGACCGTCCCAGGTGCTTTTTTCAGGAGATCGGCCCATGCGAGCTGCACTAGGTTTTGGATGTGTCTTGGCGATCCTGCTGATCGCATGTCGGCCACTTCGGTCGGATCCGCCGACCGGTACCGGAGGTGATCGGTCGAGCGGTGGCCGCGGTGGAAACGGCGGCTCGGCGACGGGCGGTACTTCCGCAAACGGAGGAAGCTCGGCAAACGGAGGAAGCTCCGCGAGCGGCGGCGCCAGTGGCTCGGGTGGCAGTTCGAGCCTTGGCGGAACGACGACTTCAGCGGGCGGCGCCGGCTCGAGCACAGATGCCGCGGGCGGCGTGGGCTCGGGTGGCATTGCTGCGGGCGGAGGATCCGGCGGCGGCAGCGCCGCCTGCACGACGACATCGCTTTCGTCGAGCTTTGCCTGGACCACCGGCAAGTCCTTGATGGATCCGGTCTCCGACAACTCCAGCCATCACCTCGTCGCCATCAAAGATCCATCGATCGTGTATTACAGCGGTCACTACCACCTTTACGCGACCGTGGTGGATATGAATGGAAACTCGAACATGACGTACTCGAGCTTCATCGACTTTGCCTCGGCCAGCGTCGCGACCGCTTATTACATGGACTACACCAGCGGGTTTTCGGGAACCCGCTATTCGCCCCAGCTCTTTTATATGAGCGGGCAGAAGAAGTGGTACCTCATCACCCAGTCGAGCGGGCCCAGTTATTCGACCGCGGCGGATCCCGGTCAAGCCAGCACGTGGACGAAGCCGACCGCATTCTTCTCCAGTACGCCAGGCGTGGTCACGCAGAACGCTGGCTCGGGCGCCCTTGCCTGGAGCGACTTCTGGGTCGTCTGCGACGGAGCGAACTGCCACTTGTTCTTCAGCAACCAGAACAATGTGGTTTTTCGCAGCCAGACCAGCCTGGGCAATTTCCCGAACGGCTTCGGGACGCCCACTATCGTGATGCAGGGATCTAGCTCGAACAGTCTCTTCGCCGTCAGTGGCGTCTACAAGGTTGCTGGAACCGGGAAGTTCTTGCTGCTGGTGGAGGCCGTGGGCAGCAAAGGGCATTTCATTCGTTCGTGGACCGCGGATGCGCTCGACGGATCGTGGAAGGCGCTGGCAGACACGGAAAGTAACCCCTTCGCTGGTGCCGCCAACGTCACCTTCACCGACACGACGTGGACCGGTGATATCAGTCAGGGCGAGCTCGTGCGCTCGGGCTACGACGAAACCGCGACCGTCAAGCCTTGCGGCCTGCAGTTCGTCTTCGAGGGCCGGGATCCTCATTCAAGCGCGAGCACCGAGCTCTTGCCGTGGAAGCTTGGCCTTCTCACCCAGAGCAATTAGCGATCGAGCGCTAGTACATGATGGCGCCGGTGAGGCCGAAGAAGTTGTCGGTG
>CAZTTW010000407.1:0-5048 GCA_964616265.1 uncultured Myxococcales bacterium
GGCAGCGGCAAGAGCTTCTCGATGCTCTTCTACGCCGCACGGGTGATTCGCCATCCAGCCATGCAAAACCCGACGCTGGTGGTGCTGACCGACCGGAACGATCTCGATGACCAGCTTTTCGGCCAGTTCCAGCGCTGCCAGGACATTCTTGGCCAGACGCCGGTTCAGGCCGCAAGTCGCGAGCGACTGCGGGAGCTGCTGGCAGTGGCGAGCGGCGGCGTGGTCTTCACGACCATCCAGAAGTTCTTGCCCGAAAAGGGCGAGAGGATGCCGAGGCTGAGCGACCGCCGCAACATCATCGTCATCGCCGACGAAGCCCACCGCAGCCAGTACGACCTCATCGACGGCCTGGCCCGGCACATGCGCGATGCCCTGCCCGAGGCTTCCTTCATCGGCTTCACCGGCACGCCCATCGAGAAGACCGACGCCAACACCCGCGCCGTCTTTGGCGACTACATCAGCATCTACGACATCCAGCGCGCGGTGGCCGACAAGGCGACGGTGCCCATCTACTACGAGAGTCGCATCGCCAAGCTCTCGTTGAATAGCGCCCAGCTGCCGAAGTTGGACGACGAGTTCGACGAAATCACCGAGGGCGAAGAGCAGTCGAATCGCGAAAAGCTGAAGAGCAAATGGGCCGCGCTAGAGGCGCTGGTGGGCGACCCGAAACGCCTGCAGATTGTCGCCGCAGACTTGGTGGCGCACTTCGAGAAGCGCGTAGAGGCGATGAACGGCAAGGCGATGATCGTCTGCATGAGCCGCCGCATCTGCGTGGCCATGTACGATGCGCTGATCAAGCTGCGCCCGGACTGGGCAGGAGCTGACGACGCCGAGGCCGAAGGCAAAGCCTGCGTGGTCAAGGTGATCATGACCGGCAGTGCGGACGACGGGCCGGAATGGCAGCCGCACATCCGCAACAAAGAGCGGCGGCGGAAGCTGGCCGTTCGTTTCAAAGACAGCAAGGATCCGTTCCGCATCGTCATCGTGCGCGACATGTGGCTGACCGGTTTCGATGCCCCTTGTCTGCACACGATGTACGCCGACAAGCCCATGCGCGGACACGGTCTGATGCAAGCCATCGCGCGCGTGAACCGCGTCTTCCGAGACAAGCCGGGCGGACTGGTGGTCGACTACCTCGGACTGGCCGACCAGCTGAAGCACGCACTGGCTACGTACACCGAAAGCGGCGGCCAGGGCGAGGCCGCGCACGACCCGAAGCAGGCCATTGCCGTCATGCTGGAAAAGCACGGCGTCGCCAGCGACATGTTGCATGGGCTGGATTGGCAGAAGTGGATCAGCGGCAAGCCGGTCGAGAAGCTGGCCCTGATCCCTGCCGGCCAGGAACGCATTCTTTCGCAAGAAGACGGTAAGCAGCGCTTCGTGCAGGTGGTGACGGAGCTGTCCCGCGCCTTTGCCCTGTGTGCCGCCAGCGATGAGGCAACCGAGATCCGGGATGACGTTTCGTACTTCCAGGCCCTTCAGTCGGCGTTGAACAAGAAGAGCGGCGCCAGCAGCAAATCGCCCGAGCAGATCGATGCCGCCATCCGGCAGCTCGTCTCCATGGCGATTACGACCGAGGGTCAGGTCATCGATGTCTTCACCGCGGCTGGTTTGCAGAAGCCCGACATCAGCATTCTGTCCGACCAATTCCTGGCCGAGGTGCGCGGCCTCAAACACAAGAACGTCGCCGCCGAGCTGCTAGAGAAATTGCTCAAAGACGAGATCAAGGTCCGCTCGAAGCGCAACCTCGTGCAGTCGGAGCTTTTCTCCGAAAAGCTGAAGAAGGCCCTCAACGCCTACCACAATCGCGCCATCGCCACCCAAGAGGTCATCGAAGAGCTCATCAAGCTGGCGAAGGAGTTGGACGCCGCCGGCAAGCGCGGCGAGAAGCTGGGACTGAACGACGACGAGGTCGCCTTCTACGATGCCCTAGCCGCCAACGACAGCGCCGTGCAAGCGATGGGCGACGCCAAGCTGAAGGTCATCGCCGCCGAGCTGATCAGCAGGGTGCGCACCAGCGTGACCATCGACTGGACTCTGCGTGAAAGCGCACGGGCCAAGATCAGGGTCATCGTGAAGCGCATCCTGAACAAGTTCGGCTACCCGCCGGATTTGCAGGAAGAAGCAGTGAAGACCGTTCTCCGGCAGGCCGAGTTGCTCTGCGCAAACTGGGTGTAGCAGGCAGACGCAATTTCCATCGGGCCAACGAAAAGAAAAAGGCCAGGCAGCTCGGCCGCCCGGCCTTGCCACTTCTTCGCTATTCTCTAACTACAACCCCACGCCCGTCGACGTCGCTGTGCTCGTCGGATCCGTGCACATGTACATGTACGTGTACGTGGTGCTGTTGTAGGTGGAGACGCAGCTATAGGTCGACTTGCACGGGACGCCGTAGGAGGACGCGGTTGTGCTGTCGATGCAGCAGCGCTGACCTTTGTCTCCACAGGCGGCACACGTGTATTGAGTCGTGGTGCCCGACGAGGTGGCGAGACAGCGCGTACCGGCGCCGCCGCAGTAGTAGTAGGTGGAGGACGTGGAATAGGTCGATACGCAGCACGGCTGGCCGACGCCACCGCAGGTGGTGGTGCCGCTGGTGCACGTTCCGCTGGCGACCGTCGTAGTGTCGCAAACCGGGCTCGTCGTCGTGGAGCTGGCGTAGCTATCGCAGACCTTCGCTGCGCCAACGCACGTCGGGGCGAAGCTCGAGCTGTAGCGACTTACGCAGCAACCGGTGGTGCATGTGTTGCCGCCGCAGCACGGGCCGCCGTCTGCACCGCACACGGCGCAGATGGCATTCTTGCAGGTGGTGTTCGCGTCTTTGCAAGTGCTGTTGGCGCAACAGGGACCGCCCGCAGCTCCGCAGGTCTTGCACAGACTCGTGGTGCTGTCGCAGACAGTACCTGCGTCTTTGCACGTGGTCGTGCTGCTCGTCGAGCTGTAGCAGCAGGGCTGGTTGATACCGCCACAGACCTGGCACGAGTACTTGCCCGTCGTGCTCGAGTAAATGCACTGGGCTCCGGCATCGGTGCAACTACTGTTGCTGCAGCAGGGGCCGCCGGTCTTGCCGCACGCTTGGCAGGTCGAGACGGTGGTGGTGCCGGTGCTGGTCGTGCCACAGGCGAGGTCGTAGGTCGCGCAGCCGGTGCCGGTCGGGAAAGTGCTCGACAGGCAGCACGGCTCGCCTGAGTTGCCGCAGGTGCAGCGACCTGACTTGCAGGTCCCGTAGTTCGCGGTGTAGCCGGTCTGAGTGCACGCGGTTCCGTCGGAGACACACTTCGCATTGAAGCAGCAGCCGCCGCCAGCGCAGGTATTGCCGTCGCAGCAGGGCTCGCCGGGACCGCCGCAAGCGGCGCAAATGCCGGTGCCCGATGCGGTGGTGCTACAGACGGTGCCGGCCGCACAACGATCGGTACCGTTGGTTCCCGCGCAGCAGGGCTCGCCGGGGTCGCCACACGATGAGCAGACGCCGCTATTGCAAGCGAGGCCTGTCCCGCAGGTGGTTGTTCCACAGCAGGGCTGTCCCAAGCCGCCGCAAAGTGGGCACTTGCCGCCCGAGCAGACGCCGCCGCCGCTTCCGCCGGTGCCGTACAGGCTGGTGGTGCCACACACTTGCGCTTCGCCAACACATACTTCGCCGTAGCAGCACGCATTGCCGGCGCATTTGCTGCCGGGACAGCAGGGGGCGCCGACCTGACCGCAGGTCGAGCAGACATAGCTGCCTGAATACGAGGAGGTGTTGCAGACCAAGCCCGCGCCCAAACAAACATAGGAGCCCGAGGTGGTGCTCGTCGAAGGGGTGAGGCAGCAAGCATCGCCGGCATTCGCGCCACACAAGGCGCAGACGCCGCTCGAGCATTTCGTTCCCGGCGCCGTGCAGGCAGTTCCGGTCGAAACGCTGGTGCTGGTGCTGGTGTTGCAGCAGGGCTTGCCGGGGCCGCCGCACGCGCCGGAATTACAGCTTCCGCTGCTGCAGGTTCCCTGCAACGGCAAGCAGCCGGCGCCGTTGGCAACACAGAGGTTCGAGGCACAGCAGCCGTTGTTCGCGCAGGAGTTGCCCGGGCAACAGACCTGGCCAGGACCACCGCAGGCCGTGCCGAGCGTCACCGTGCCGCCCGAGCCGCCCGCGGCTTTGCCACCAGCTCCGACGATGATCGTGCCGCCCGCACCTACCTTGCCGCCCGCCCCCAGGGGCACCGTGGAGGTGCTCGTGCTAGTGCCGGTGTTGGTGCCACTCGTGCCACCCTCGTCGGTGAGGGTGCCGCCGTTTCCGCCATCGCCGAGGATCCCCCCACTGCCGCCGCCCAAGCCATTACCGTTGGAGTCTTTGCATCCTTGGAAGGCGACAGCGATGGCCGCGACGACAAGGAGAGAGACAACCGACAACCACTTCACTGCACGTTCTGTTCGCATGGGTAAGCTCCTAGAGAGGTGACGGACGCGCCATCATAAGACCGGTCGCGCGGGATTCATAGTGCCGGACGAAACCGCGGCTTCGAACTGATGAGAGCGCGCTCACACCTACAAGGCACTACTTGCCCCGGCGTGCACCGTGTTCGACTGCAGACTGGGCGGCTTTGATCTTGGTCGCAGTCAGTTTCTGTCGGGTCTTTCCAAAGTCTGTCCACGGATCCGTCTTGGCGAACCAACGATCTACGTCGGTCACGTGAAAAGAATCGCCATGTGTCTGCGCGCCCAGGGCTTCCCACGTAAGGGGTACGGAGACCGTCGCATTGGCGCGTGCGCGGGTCGAGTAGGCACTGACCGCGGTTGCGCCGCGGCGGTTGCGCAGATAATCGACGAAGACCTTGCTGGCGCGACCCGCTTTGGCCAGGTCGGCGGAAAATCGCGCCGGCTCGAAACGCGCCAAGCCCTGCGCAATCAGGCGCGTGAATTCCAGAGTATCGGTCCAGGTTGCCGCGGGTACCAGCGGAACTACGACGTGCAGTCCTTTGCCGCCGGTGGTCTTCACGAAGCTTTCCAAATCGAGCGTTGTCAGCACGTCGCGCACGCGCTTGGCGCACGCCACGACCTCGTCCCACGCCACGTTCGGT
>CAZTTW010000408.1:0-3831 GCA_964616265.1 uncultured Myxococcales bacterium
CTCAACGAGTGCGTGCACCTGCCGAACGCCTGTCCGTTCATGCACTCGTGTCCGGTACAGAAGGCGTGGGTCGACGTCTCGGCCGCGCTGACCCGACACCTGTCGTCGATCCGTTTCGATGCACTTCTGACTTCGACCGAAGGTCATGTTGCCGCGCACGCCGCGCTCAAGGCGGGCTCCACCGCTTCGGCCAGCAAGCGTCGCTTCCACCGCTAATTGGAGAAAACCATGGACGTCGTAACGCTCTCACGATTGCAATTTGCCGTCGCCACCTACTTCCACTTCTTGTTCGTGCCGCTCACGCTCGGGTTGTCGTTCCTCGTCGCCATCATGGAAACGCTCTACGTGCGCACCGGTGACGAGGACTACCGCCGCATCACGAAATTCTGGGGCAAGCTCTTCCTCATCAACTTCGCCATCGGCATCGTCACGGGAATCACGCTGGAGTTTCAGTTCGGCACGAACTGGTCGCGCTACTCCGCGTATGTCGGCGACATCTTCGGATCGCTCTTGGCCGTGGAAGCGACGGTGGCGTTCTTCCTGGAATCGACCTTCATCGCGGTATGGTTCTTCGGGTGGAAGAAGCTTTCGCCCAGGATGCACCTGCTCTCGATTTGGCTGGTGGCGATTGCGTCCAATATTTCGGCATTTTGGATCCTTGTTGCCAATGCGTGGATGCAGCACCCGGTGGGCTTCACCATTCGCAACGGCCGCGCCGAGCTGACCGATTTTCTCGCTGTCATCACCCAGCGCTTCGCCATTCTGGAATTCGTGCACACGCTGGGCGGCGCCTACATTTTGGCCGGCTTTTTCGTGCTCGGCATCTCGTCGTGGCATCTGCTTCGCAAGCGGCAGGTCGGACTGTTCGCCAAGTCGTTTCGCGTGGCTGCCGTGTGGACGCTCGTCTTCGCGGTTTTCGAGATCGCTCAGGGGCACATGAACGCCGAGATTCTGCATACCGCGCAGCCGGCCAAACTGGCGGCCATGGAATCGCACTGGGAAACCACCAGCAACGCGCCTCTCTATCTTCTTTCCTGGCCCGATAGTCAGAACGGTCGTAACCGCGTGCAGGCGCTCGGCGTGCCGAGCGTGCTCAGTCTTCTAGCCGGTTACTCGCCGTCGACGGAAGTGAAGGGCTTGCGGGATTGGCCGGCGGATCAGCGTCCGCCCGTGCTGCCGGTCTTCCTCTCGTTCCGAGTCATGGTGGGGCTTGGCTTCCTTTTCCTGATCGTCGCCATCCTGGCATTTCGTGGCCGCAAGACCATCGAGTCGAGACAGGGGTTGCTTCGTTTCTTGCCCTGGATGATTCCGCTGCCCTATTTGGCGAATCAATTCGGCTGGACCATCGCCGAGCTCGGTCGTCAGCCGTGGATCGTATACGGCATGATGCGCACAAGCGCCGGTGCCTCGCCGCTCGCGGTATCGCAAGTGAGCGTGTCGCTGGTCGCGTTCATCTTGGTCTATTCGCTTCTCGGCGTTGTCGACTTCTACCTCCTTTGGAAATTCGCACGTATGGGCGTCATCGAGGAAGCCGCCGCACCCGCCAATTTGCAAGGCACCGCCGGGCAACGTTCGTCGATGTCTGCCACTGCCTAACCCGGAGGAATGCACATGATCGAGACAATCTGGTTCGCAATTTGGGGCATCGCCTGGGCGGTCTATTTCATGCTCGACGGGTTCGACCTGGGAATCGGCATGCTTCTTCCGTTCCTCGGCAAAAGCGAGTCCGACAAGCGCGTGCTCATCAATGCCATGGGGCCATTCTGGGATGGAAACGAGGTCTGGCTGATTACCGCAGGCGGGGTGACGTTCGCAGCGTTCCCACGCACGTACGCCGTCATGTTCTCCGGACTTTACACGCCACTCATGCTTCTTCTCTTCGCGCTCATCCTGCGCGGAGTGGCCTTCGAATTTCGCGGCAAGATCCTGTCCGAAACCTGGGTGAAGGTCTGGGACACGTGCCTCGTGGTCGGCTCGTTCGTGCCCGCACTTCTGCTCGGCGTGGCCTTCGCCAACATCTTCGCCGGAATTCCCATCGATCGGGAGGGCATCTTCCAGGGCAACCTCTTCACGTTGCTGAACCCATATGGTTTGGTGGGAGGCGTGCTTTTCGTCCTGCTCTTCGCCGTGCACGGCGCGCTTTGGCTGGCCACGCGTTCGGAGGGTGACCTGCACGCACGCGCCGTGAAGACGGCCAAGGCACTCTACGTGCCGGCGGCGCTCATGGCGGTCGTCTTCCTGGGCATGACTTGGTTCTGGACGCACCTATGGCAGAACTTGCTGGCCGCCCCGCACCTGCTGGTGCTGCCGCTCTTGGCCGTGGCAGGGCTTCTCGGCCTGCGCGTCTTCCTGGCCAAGGGTGCCTACTGGAAAGCCTGGTTCTCGTCGGCACTGCTTATCGTCGGCGCCGTGCTTTTCGGCGTGGCCGGCCTGTTCCCGAACCTGCTGCCGTCGAGCCTGGATCCGGCCGCTTCGATGACCGCCTTCAATTCTGCCTCCAGCCACCTGACGTTGTGGATCATGTTCAGCGTCGTGCTCTGCTTCTTGCCGGTGGTTATCGGCTACCAGATCTGGGTACACACGAAGTTCCGCGACACGGTCACCGCCAAGAGCGTGTTCGAAGGTCCGTCTTATTAGATGGAAACCCTGGGAGGGTTTCCAAACCTTCCCGCGCTCTGGCTACGGCGGGCGAAGCCCGCCTCCGCCTACGCGTTGGCCATCGCCAGGACGATGGCGTCGGTCAGCCGCTTCATGACGAAGCGATCCTTCGGTAGGATGTCGACGCGAACGTTGCGCGCCTGCAAGCTCTCGGCGACGATGGGACCCATGGCGGCCACGCGGCTTCGCTCAAGTCCGGTGCGGAGATCCGATTCGAGACCGCTGTCCATTCCAATCTGCCACAGCCGATCGACCTGCACGGCGCTGGTGAAGGCGATGACGTCGATCTTTCCGGCGGCCAGTGCACCAATGAGATCTTGGACCAGCTTGGCGTCCGAGGCGGGTGCCTGCGCGTAGGGCGCCACAGTCGCGACGTGCGCGCCGGCACCTTTCAAGAAGTTCACGAGATAGTCGTTCGGATCGGTTCCGTAAAGCTGGAGCCCGACGCGACGCTGGTGAAGCGAGAAAGCCCCTAGCGCCTCGGCGACGCCTTGGGATGTCGGCGGCGAGACCGCGATGTCCGGGGCCAGGCCAAGCTCGTGGAGGACCCTCGCAGGCTTGCCGCCGCGGGTGATCTTGCGGGTCTGCTTGAGTTGATTCAGCACTGAATCGAAAATGCCCAGCCCGCGCGCTCGGGCCATGAGGCGCCGCAGACCTTCGCCCGTGAGCAGAATGAGATCGTCGAAGCCAACCTTGGCAAACTCGTCCAGCCAGCTGTCGACCGCGGCGAAGTCGGGCGGATCCATCAGCGCCACCAGCGGGCAGCGGAAGATCGTCGCGCCCGCTTCTTGCAAGATTCCGGCCATGCGCTCGATCTCGCGCGTTTCGGGCAGCGCGATGGTCAAGCCGTCGAGCGGCCTTTCATCACCTGGAGGATCGAGAGAGCCCATCGTCTTCTAGATTGGTTTGCCCCCGAGGTACTTTCAAGGCTGGCACCGAAGTCCGCGCTGGCGTTGGCTCTTGGTCGGACGTGCGTTGGCGAGTCTGGGAGGTGTTCGACGACGGGTCGGGTAAAAAGCGGAGGAAATTGGTCCGAGTTTCCAGCTCGACCCTCCATGGTCATTAGAAGTTTACAATTTCGGATCGTCGTCGGAAATGGCGACCGGTGCATGGTTTATCAACCATGCCAACCATGACTCAAGAGAAGAGCCTCGATCTGCGCGGGGAAGCCGC
>CAZTTW010000408.1:3931-5039 GCA_964616265.1 uncultured Myxococcales bacterium
CAACCATGCCAACCATGACTCAAGAGAAGAGCCTCGATCTGCGCGGGGAAGCCGCCGAGGCTCCGTCCTATACCATCGAGCACTGGGAACCCGAAGACGACGCGTTCTGGAATTCGAAAGGCAAGCGGATCGCGAATCGCAACCTCGTCTTTTCGATCTTCGTCGAGTTCCTTGGATTTTCAGTATGGCAAGTGTGGAGCGCGGTCGCCGCTCAGCTGCCGAACGTGGGCTACGCCTTCAATGTCAACCAACTCTTTTGGCTCGCAGCACTTCCCGGCCTTTCGGGCGCGACCTTGCGCATTCCCTATGGACTTGCCGTTTCGATGTTCGGCGGCCGAAATTGGACGCTGGTCAGCGCTGCCTTGCTACTCATTCCCGCAACCGGCCTGGCCTTCGCCGTCCAGAGCGTCGACACGCCTTATTGGATCTTCCTGGTGTTGGCATTCGTGGCGGGCTTCGGAGGCGGAAATTTCGCCTCCAGCATGGCCAACATCCAATTCTTCTTTCCTCAGAAGAAGAAGGGCCTCGCGCTCGGTCTCAATGCCGCTGGCGGAAACATCGGTGTCTCGGTGGTGCAGTTCATCGTGCCGCTGGTGATCGCCAGCTCCATTTTCGGCTCGCTGGGCGGCGGTGCTCAGGTCGCGCACGTCAAGGGCGTGACGAAGACCTTGTACCTGCAAAATGCGGCTTTGATTTGGATCCCGTTCATTCTGCTGGGGCTCATCACCTCGTGGTTCTTCATGAACAACTTGCGTGTGGCCAGGGCGTCGCTCAGGGAGCAACTGCCGATTCTCAAGAACAAACATAACTGGATCATGAGCTGGCTTTACCTCGGTACGTTCGGCTCCTTCATCGGCTATTCGGCCGGCTTTCCGCTGCTGATCAAATCGCAATTTCCGGGCGTCAACCCTCTGCAATACGCGTTTCTGGGTCCCTTGGTGGGCTCGCTTGTCAGGCCTATCGGCGGGTGGCTGGCCGACAAATTGGGTGGCGCCGTCGTTACCTTCTGGAATTTCCTCGTCATGTCGTTGGCTCTTTCGGGCGTGATCTATTTCGTCGTGCATAAGACCGATCCCGGTGCCTTCTCGGGCTTCTTCGCCATGTTCCT
>CAZTTW010000409.1:0-5011 GCA_964616265.1 uncultured Myxococcales bacterium
TCCCTGGCTCGGATCGCATGGTATTCCCTCACCCACTGTCGACGACGATGTGGCCGTCGCGTACCGCCGTCGTGCTCTCGAGAACTCGGAGTACTGGAAGGTTCAAACCTTTCTGAGCAAGAAGCACAGCGGATTCGACAGCATCCGCATCATCGATCGCCATCTCAAGATCGGGATTGTCCAAAAGCAGAAGGTTGAACCCTTCCCAGCAGGGACCGCCGCCCTCACGTATCAGAGCGCAAGACGTGCGGTCGAGGCATCCTACCGCGCAGGATACTTCTGCTACGACGAGATGTTCGTGTGGGCCAAAGCCCTGATTGAACACTGCCCCGCCGTCTCGACCTGGCTCCGGCATCGGTTTCCGCTGGTCGTCATCGACGAGATGCAGGACACGTCTGGGCTGCAGGTTGACATCTTGAATTCCGTATTCCCAAGAGCTCGCGGCGAGATTGCGTTACAGCGAGTCGGCGATCCGAACCAGGAGATCTACGACGGCGATTCCGCGGAGGACGATTGTGCGCGTCTTTTTCCCGACCCGGCAGCGTGCTTGCAGATCCCTCAGAGCTTCCGATTTGGACCCCAAATCGCGGCTCTGGCATCGCCCTTCGCTGTTGATGCCGTCGGCCCGAAAGGGTTGGAAGGTGCCGGGCCGCGCTTCGTCGCAGATGCCCCGAAATGCTGCGGGAATGCGGTCTTCGTTTTCCCTGGCGACCGCACCGCGGGCATCCTCGATGCATACGGCCTGCACGTTCTCGCAAACTTCAGCGACCTTGCATTGAAGAGTGGAGATGTCACAGCGGTGGGTGCGGTACATAGGAGTCTGAGCCCAGCGGAAGACAAACCCGAACACCGTCCGAAGACTGTCCCTCACTACTGGGACGGCTACACCGCCGAGATAGCACGACGGGATCCACACCCTCCAACCCTCGTCCAATACTTCCGCCTCGCGCAGGCCCTGGTACGGGACAAGCGCGACCTGTCGCCTGGCGTAGAGAAACTGGCATCCGGCATGGTGCGGCTGGCACGTCTCACTGGGGATGCGGGGCTGCTCGGTCGTGGGGCCGCCAGGCATCGCGCGGTTGTCGAGGCACTGGGCGCGAACCCCCGAGCTGGCGATGCTTATCGCCGCGTTCTCCACGCGACCCTCATCGACAAGGAAATCCTGACCCGCGTGTGCTGGGAGAAGTGGCAGAACGACATCCACGCCGTCGCCGTGGGGCTGAATAATTTCGCTAGACCGCTCAGCGTAGCGACAGAGTTTCTAACGTGGGATTCTCGAGGCCCATCGCAAGGAGAACCCGCAGGAGCTTCGACATGCGATGCTGGCCCGAACGTTTATCGAGTCGGCGACGGCTCCGGCCGGAGCGTGGACATCCGCCTTGGGTCCGTTCATTCGACAAAGGGGCAGACGCATTTGGCGACGTTGCTCCTCAGCACGTATTGGCATGATCATTCGTCTGAGCGGATGCTGCCTTGGTTACTTGGGAACAAAGCAAACCTGAGCGACGCCAAGGACAGGGATCGTAGGCGATTGCTACAGACATATGTGGCCATGACGAGACCAAGTCACCTCGTCTGCCTGGCTATTCCGCGATTCGTCCTTGGGGATGACGACGCTACGTTGACCAACTGTAGTCGCGCACGCTGGATGATGGGGATGCGAGCCGATTCGACGATGGCCATCCCGCGGCTGACAGTCGTCCTCGCAGTATCGGTAATGGCCATCGTCGAATCGGCTCGCCTGGGTTTCAGCAGCGTGATGGCGATTTAGGCGGCGGTGTCGCCGTTGGTGTGGGCGTCGATGATCCTGGCCACGGCGTCGCGCTCGACGAGCTTGCGCTTCTTGCGGGAGGCTTCGCGGAGAGCAGCGGTGGCTAGTCGGTCGGCATCGCGCATGCCGCCCATGGCTGCCTCGTGAATCATGGCGATGGCGTCGGAGGCGAAGAGCTCGCGTTCACATCCGGCTCGGTGGAGGCGCATGCTGACGTATTCGCCGGTGTCGGCTGGCGTGAGCGGGTCGATGCGCAGGCGTCGATGTAGGCGCGAATAGAGCGAGCGATTGCGCCTCATAGACAGTCGGTCGAGGAGCTCAGGCAAGCCGACCATGACCAGCGACAGTAGCGCACGACTGTCCCACTCGTAGTTGAGCAGGATGTGCAAATGGTCAAGGGTGTCCTGGTAAAGCAGGTGCGCTTCGTCGAGGAGGAAGACGGGATGGATGCGGTCTTGGCCAAGCTCTCGCACGTGGGTGGCCACAGCGTGAAAGACGCCGGCAGCAGTGACCGACGGTGACAGTCCGAGGGCGCCACAGAGCTGGCGATAGAAGTCGCGGCGACCGAGGGTGACGTTGTGGCAGTAGGTGAGGCGGAAGGCAGATTCAGGCAAGCGCTTGCGGAAGGCGCGCAAGACGCAGGTCTTGCCTACCCCCGGATCGCCGACCAGCACGACGGACGTGCGTTCCTCGACCGCATCAACAAGCTCGTCGACCACGGCCTGCTTGGACGAGGGCAGCCATAGGTCACCGTCGGGAATTTCTTTACTGAAGGGCGGCTCGCGCAGCCCGAAGTGGGTCAGGTACAGGTCACGCATTAGAAGATCTCCTCGTCGTCGATGTGGGCAGGGGCACGGCCAGCGGCTTTGTCGAGCAGCGCGCCCGGCGGGTCGAAGGGGACGGTTTTGCCGACAGGCGCAGCGCCGCCGGGGTGTCGAGGCTTGCGGCCGATGCGCGCATTTTTGGCGGGGTCGAGGGGATGCAATTCCAGGCGTTTGCCTTCGTGCTCGACCCAAGGAGGCACGTCGACATCGGTCAAGCAGCGTCCGACGGTGACGATGCGGCCAGCGAGGTAGCCCTGGTCCAGCTCCCACACGACGCCGTCGATGCTGAGGGTGGTGTCACGACGGACGCGACGGCGCTCGTGCACGGTCAGCGCTTCGCGCAGCTTGGCCTCATCGAGCGCGTCGACGGGATGCTTGGCACTGTTCCAAGTAGCGGCAGGTGCGCGGCCGAGTAAACCCGCGTGTGGCGCCTGGTGGTAGTGCTGGTCGAGGAAGGCCCAAAGCCTGACGTTGACGTCGTGAAGCGAGGAAATCGAGCCCATGTGGTCGAGCAAGCCTTCGCGCAACGTGCGCCAGAAGCGCTCCATCTTGCCGCGCGCCTCGGGCGAGTACGGGCGAGCGTGAATGAGCGTGATGCCGAGCCTCTCGCAGCCTATGCGAAGGGTGTCGCCGGAATACGTCGAGCCATTGTCGAGATAGAGCGCATCGGGCAGCCCGTGGCGGCGCACGGCCCGACAGAGAAGCCCCAGCATGTCGGTCTCGCGCTCACTGTGCATGGCTTCGAGCGCGACGACGAAACGAGAATTGTCGTCGAGCATGCCGTGAATGCGCAAAGGCACGCTGTTGCCGTCGATGAGCAAATTGGGGCCGTGGCATACGTCGCCGTGCCAAAGGGCACCCGGTCGTTCGGCCTGCCAGCGCAAGCGCGTGTGAGAGCTGCTGCCGTCGCGAATCGCCACGCGGTCGAGGCCGTGTTCGGCGAAAAGCCTGCGCACCGTCGATGGCGAGACAGCATCGTGGTCCAGTCGCCCGTCGCGCACCAGGGTCCCCAAGATCAGCGGCACCGATGCCGAGGGATTCTCGCGGCGAATGGCCAGCAGCAATTCGCGCGTTTCCGCCGCCAGTGCGCGGGCGCGTCCGCGGTCGCTACGCGGCTTGGGCACAAGCGCCAAGAGTCCGCCGCTGCGGTAGGCGTAGTACCAGCGCTCCAGTGTGGGCACCGAGATGGTTTTCGTGATGTCCGCGCCGGGCAGCCGGAATCGCTCTTTGGCCAAAGCCAGAAATTCCGCGCGCAGATCGCCGTGCGAAAGCTCTCGACGGCAAAGCGATCCCACGACCTCGCTGCGAAAGATGGCTACTTCCTCGGCGTGGTCCTTGGTCTTGAGTGCATCCATGGTCATTTCTCCGTGTGCCGGTCCATCCGGCGTCCCACCACAGATGCCAGCACTGGCTGTGCTGCGGGAGGGAGCATGAATGGTGGGCTGTTCTTGCCCTCGGCTTCGCCCTCGCTGTCGCCGCGCCGGGAAGGCAGTCCCCTTACGCGGCCCGCGCGGCGCCGACAAACGCGCGCACGGTCAGCGATGCGTCCACTGGCGGCGGCGCGCGGCTGCCAACAGTCGTCGCCGCGCGCTCGGCCACCTGGCGTCGAGTAAATTCGTCGGGACACCTTCGCACATCGGGAAACAGTCGGCCGTCCCGTACAGCATCGCACCAGCGGCAAACCGTCCCCCAGCCGTCAGCAGCGGTCGCCCCCACGACCTTGAATGGACTCGTCTGGCGCCGGATCTCGGCGGGGCTCTTCTGCCCTAAACCGAAAAGCGCCAGGGCCTGCGCGATGGCCGACGCCGAGTACCAGCGCCGCGGCAGCATCGCCCCTGGCACGACCAGCACTACCGCATCGCAAATCAGACAGAGATACCGTCGACACGAAACTTCTACCGCAACTGCCTTACCCAGCGCCTCCTGCGGTCCAAGCATCTGCCGCACACGCAGGCCGTGCCCATGCAGACGCAAGCCCTGTCCTGACGGACGACTCGCGCTCCCACAACATGGGCAACGCGCCGGACGCACCTCATCGACCGAAGGCATCCTGAACAACCAACGCTTGACGTTCAGGGCGCTTTGTACGAATCGATTACTGCTCCGGTCTTTCTCTTCGACGGGGATCTACCCGGGGCCAGATGGGGACGGTGTTTCCGCACCGGTCCCCATCACTTTTTCTGAGCCCCGGTCCGTCCGGAAGTCAGGCCCCCTCCTTCAAGGGACGCGCACTACATCACGCCCGCTCGCCGATCCCAAACCACCTCGACGATGCCCAGCCCATCACCGTCCCTGCGCGATCCCATCACGACCGCGGATCGCTCACCCCCGGTGCAGCTGCAATCAACTCAGCTCGCTACAGTAGTCGCGCAACTCGAAGGAAATCCCCATGCGCTCGAGGATGCGGGCGGCGTTG
>CAZTTW010000410.1:0-5005 GCA_964616265.1 uncultured Myxococcales bacterium
GTTTCGATGCGGTCGTGACCGCCCTGGAAATGCCACGCCTCGATGGCTTTCAGCTCATCGCGCGTATCCGCCGTGAGGCGACCCTGCGCGGTCTGCCCATCATCGTGCTGTCGGCGCGAACCTCGAAGGCAGCACGCGAACGTGCCATGGCGGCGGGCGCCGACGTTTTCCTGCCGAAGAGCCGGCACCGAAAGAGTCTGGTTGCTGCCGTGGCTACCTGCCTGCGGGAGCACGACGAAAGCGAGCCTTCGGCCCAGCTACCTGAGCCCTAGAGCCGTCGACGACTATCGAAGCGAGTTCGATCGCACGACACTGGGCTGGCGAACGCCGAAGATCTCGACACATTCAAACGACCAACGAGCGGTCAGGCTTACACCATCACGAAGGACCGTAGATTCTTCTGAACCCCTTACTCCTGGTTGCGACTCTTTACCTCTAGAGGCAGCGATGAAACGCAACACTCTCATTTTAATCGGCGCTCTGGCGGTTGGCGTCACCGCTTGCGGCGGCAAGCTCGGGCCCGAGCCGCCACCGGTGACGATGGTCAGCGAGACGACTGGCAAGAATCCCTTCAAGGCGGTGAGCTTCTTCGTCAACCCGGACTACGTGGAAGAAGTCGAATCCACGGCGCGCAACCACCCTGAGGTGGCGGCCAAGGTACGCAAGGTCGAGCAGTATCCGACCGCGGTCTGGCTCGACGCCATTGCGCGCGTGCCACACCTCAAGAACTGGCTCGACGAAGCAAAGAAGCAGCAGGACACGAACGGAAAGCCGACCCTCACCGTCGTCGTCCTGTGCAACTTGCCCAATCGCGATTGCGCCGCCAACGCCTCGGCCGGCGAGCTCTCCGTCGAGGCGGACGGGGAAGCTCGCTACCGCGCCGAGTTCGTCGACCCCATCGCCGAGCAATTCGCTGCCCATCCCGATCAGCCCATCGTGGCCATCGTCGAGCCCGATTCGCTGGCCAACATGACGACCAATCAGTTCGTCCCCAAGTGCGCCGCTTCCACCGACGCCTACCGCAATTCGGTGGTCTATGCGATCAAACGCTTCGCCTTGCCCAACGTCAGTGTCTATCTCGACGCCGCCCACGCCGGCTGGCTTGGCTGGGACGCGAACCGCGAGAAAATGGCCAAGGTCTTTCGCCGTGTGCTCGACGAGGCGGGCGGCCCGCAGATGATTCGCGGCTTTGCCACCAACGTCTCCAACTTCACGCACCTGTCGAATCGCGACGGCGCCGCCATGGCCCTGACCAACCCGTGCCCCAACGAGCTCACCTACGTGAAGATGCTGGCCGAGACGCTCAGCATGTACGGCATGCCCGGCAAAGGCTTCGTCATCGACACGTCTCGCAACGGCAAGGGTGGCATCCGCCGCAGCTGGGGCAGCTGGTGCAACGTGAAGGGCGCCGGCCTCGGTGAAAGGCCGCGGGCCGAGCCCATCCGCGGCGTCGACGCCTACTTTTGGATCAAGCCACCAGGCGAATCGGACGGCGTGTCGGATCCCGCACAGCCGCGCTTCGACGAAATGTGCGCAGGCTACGATGCCGCCCCCGGCGCGCCCCAGGCGGGACAGTGGTTCGATCCCTACTTCCTCGACTTGGTGAAGAACGCCAATCCGCCGATCTAGATGGAAACCCTGAAAGGGTTTCCATACCTTCCCGCGATGCCCGCGATGGTCCGCGCCGAGCTTAGCTCGGCGGCTCCCCACGCGGGATCTTGATGGAAACCCTGAAAGGGTTTCCATACCCGCGGCACCTGCGCCCACGCCTGCCGACTCCTCGCTACGCTCGGCCGCGCGCCATGGTCCGCGCCGAGCGAGGGCGAGGGCCGAAGGCCCGAGGGGATTGGGGACAGGGCCCGCGCAGGTCCCGAGGCTCGGCGGCTCCCCACGCGTTTGCCTAGCTATGCCGCGCGCATGCTGCTTACAGCTTGGGCGCGAGGGAACTCGCAGTCGAAGAGCACATCGGAGCCCAGCGTGAACGTTCGCGTCTTCGGCCGCATGGCTTGGTCCAGGCTGTCGATCTTCGGCAGATCCACGCCCGGTCTGCCCTGTCCGATGAACATCGGGCTGACGGCGACGTGGATCCGATCCATCAAGCCCGCCTGCAGGAAATGCGACACAGTCACGCCGCCGCCCTCCACGAAGATGCGGCGAATGCCACGCTCGTGCAGACACGCGAGAAGCAGCGAGGGTGGCAAGTGCGGAGGCTCGCACGGCACCTCCATCAACTCCGCGTACGCAAAACGAGATCGATCATCGGCACTACCCCTGCCGTGCAAGACCAGGGTCGGAGCCGCATGATCCAAGAAGACGTGTCGGCCGAGCGGCGATCGCAAACCCGGATCGACGACGACGCGCACGGGATTCGTGCCAGGCACGAGCCGCGTGGTGAGGTGCGGATTGTCGCAGGCAACGGTGGCGCGACCGACTAGAACCGCATCGAAGAGTGCTCGCAAGCGGTGCATATGCACCAGATCCTGATGGCCGGTCACGTAGCACGAGGCGCCCGTCGACGTGGCTATTTGTCCGTCGAGGCTTTGCCCCACGTGCCCTACCACCAAGCTATCGCTGGCAGTACCGATACACAGAGGCAGGTACAGATCAAACATCAGCTCCACGTCGCGCTGTAGAGGCCGCACGGCACGGTAACATGGAGTCATGTCCGGAAAGAGATCGACAATTCCTTGGCCGAGAGCCACCAATTGAATGGCGCCGACAGAGTCCACAATCAGACCGCACGGCGACTTTACGCTCCCTCCGGCTCGCGCCAATTCGCTGAGCCCACGCAACAAAAACCATGCGTCCGCTTCTGTCAGCGCATCTTCAGGGGGTACCGTCGCCATGAATGCCTACGGCGAAGTCTAGCATCCGCTCACCACACGCAACGCCAAAGCAGCCGTAGGAGATAAAGCTTGGGCACGTTGACCGGGCCGGTGAAGACCAAGCCAACATGCCCAAGAACGACCAGGGGCATAGGCCGAGCCAGCGCTCGGAGATCCCCCTTCCGACGTCCAAAACATCCCTGTCCACCCGGTGCTTCGCCTCATCACTCCACGGTTTCTCCTCCCCTGGCCGTTTCCCCCGCCCCTAACTCCCTCGTGTGCTTGCTGCGCCTCCCCTCTCGTTACTCCCGCTACCACCTCCATGCGACCTTGAATCGCAACCAATAAGAGTTCGCCCTTTGCTCAATTAGTTCATCATTTATTCGTTAGTGCCTTCCTGCGTGAACGGTTTTCACTCACTTGGAGTACGTTCGAAGGCAATAGTTTCATTCTCAGGGGGATGTCGCGAGCTGATACGCATGCCTTCTCCGCGCCGTTTCGGGGCGGTAACGGATTACCAGATAGGCCTATCGGGCCAGAGCGGCAGGATTGGCAGTACCCGCAAAGTCCAACTGGTGGGCGATATAGACGAGCTCGCCACGCGCAATTTGCGCGCGGCGCAAGCTGCTCCACTCGGTGCGGTCCGATGCTGCAATCTGCGAGTGTCGTTGCAGTTCCAAATCGACAGTGTTCACGATGTGGCGAAGAAAATAGGCTTCATCAGCAACGTATCTTCCGCCAAGCGGGTGAACGACCCAGTCAGATGCCCCGACTGCGGTGGGCGAAGCGCCAAGCTCCTGGAGATGCCGGAAGAGATGACGGCCGGTTTTCAAGTCGCCGGCGCCCTGTTCGCCGCGACGGCGCTCGTCCATGCTGCGGTTATAGACCCGCAAGAGCTCTCCATCCAGGCGATGCTCGGGTAAGAAGATGGTTTCCCCGTCGTAATTGATGGTGAACCAGTACATGCCGTCTGCGCTCAGTTGCGCCAGCAGGGCTGGCAGCGTCGCCGACAGATCGACCAAATCCAGGAAGGCATTCGCAATCAGCAGATCGGCTTTGGGCGAGGCGGACGTGCGCTCCAAAAAGGTCTGCACATCCGAATGGCACAAGCGCACGCGCAGGTCGATGCCCGGGCTTTGGATGACGATGCCGTCGGCGCTCAGCTCGGACCTCGCTCCGCGCGCTGCAGCCCACTCGGCAAGCCATCGGCGCGCGTGGGCAAGCAACTCCGCGCTCTCGTCAACCATCAGGTAGTCGGCACGACCCAAAAACTCCCACTCGATGAGGCGGGCCACCATGGTGCCGATTCCGCCGCCGACTTCGAGAATCTGCCACGGCTTTGCATGCGCTTTGGCCAGATGCTTGCCCACTTCCTTCCACGCCCCACGGTAGAGTGCGCGGTCGTCGACGGTCTTCTTCGCCGAAAGATAGCGCTCGTAAGTGTACCTGGTCATGACAGAGGTCGCGCTCGGGCCGGCGCCATCGCATGCATTCGATGCCTCTCGGTCGCTCGCCGTTACGCGGGCAGCCGCGCCTGGTCGCCTTCGTGGGCGCTGGCTAGAACGTCGTCCACTTGTCGGTGCAGGGGTTCGTCGTGCTGCTGCCGCTGATCGCGCTGGTTACCGTCACGCCGGTGCCTGACGGCGTGAAATTCACGTCGCCCGGACCGAGCGTCACCTTGGTGTAGGACGCATTCACGGTGGGCGAGCCATCGATCACCACGTTGTCGAGAGTGACGCTGTTGAGGTGCGACGAATCGTAGCCGTCGAGCGTGACCGTAGGCTTGTTCGAACCTCCAGCGAGACCGTGGAAATTCCGGATCTTGATGTTCGTGTACTGCGGAATGTAGGACCCGGTGGCCGTGGAATAGAGCGGCGTCAAGTAGACGGGATTCGACAGGTTCCGCACGCAAACGTCGCTGTAGGTAACGTTATTGACCAAGCCACCTCGGCTGGAATCCGACTTGATACGAATCCCGTTCGAGCTGCCACCGCTCGTTCCCATGCCCTGGCCGTCAATGGACAGATCGTAGACGTTGATGTCGGAGACACCGCCGGTGAATTCGCTGCCGATGGACATGCCGTGGCCGGCGCCGAAGCGGTTGTGCGCGATCGTCAAGTGCGAAACGCCGGTGCTGCTCGAACCCTTGATGGCGATGTGATCGTCGCCGGTGCTGATCT
>CAZTTW010000411.1:0-4982 GCA_964616265.1 uncultured Myxococcales bacterium
GTTGTAGGGAACAGCCACGCTTTGGTGATGCTCGCCTCGCGACGTGATGACGATGGCCGGAGCACGCGCGCCGCCGAGGACGCCGCCACCCGTTCCGGTCGGACTTTCGCAGCAGCCCGCAAAGCCGGCATAGTCATCCTCATCCCAGACGACGACGATGGCCGAGTTCTTGTGCCAAGCCTTGGATTTCATGATGGCGTCGATCGTGGTCTTGAGAAACTGATCGCCGAGGGCAATGACCTTGTGGTCCAAACCGGATGCGGGTGTAGCACAGTCCGGAATTCCTACGGCTGCGGCGTTGTCAGCTGAAATCCCATGCATGTCATGGCATTGGTCGGGGCTGATCCAGACGAAGTTCGGGATCTCGCTCGATTGCAGATCGCGCTCGAATTGGTCGAAGGGAACGATCTTTTCCATGCGCGCCGGACGATTGCGGATGTCCGAGAAATACATAAACGGATTGTGCTTCTGTGCATACAGCTTGCGCGGTATCGACACGCCATTGACGACGTCGACAGGGGCGTACTCGACGGTGGACGCAGTACCTGGCATGGACTGCATGTAGGCCTTCCACGTCAGTCGATGTGCTTCGAGCTGGTCCACGACGTTCGGGCCAGCGAACCAATGCGGCTTGCTGCTCGAGCTGGCGATTTCCGCGGGAGTCAGAAGAAGCGAAGAGGTGGCATCGCCTGAATCGGGAACGAATTCCTCGGGCGCACACGTCACGTCAGCACCGGCCTTGCAGTCATCCCAAATACCCTGAAAGTTGCCGGAAATGGCAGCCAGATAATTGGGCAGACTGGGATGCGTGACGCCGTAGTAGTTGGTTGCAACGCCATAACGACTCGCCCACTGATTGATATTGGGAGCGTCGGTCGTATTACCGATGATCTCGTCGGTGCCGTGGTTCTCCATCATGATGTAGAAGATGTGGTCGAATGAGTCGACGTCGTCGGCATTGTTGCAGCGCTGGTCAGGCTCGTCGGCCCACGGATGTGCCTCGACGGCGCCCGTGAATACGAGCTGCGCTGCCAATAGTGAAACTGGGATGCTGGTTCTCATGGTTCATCTCCGCAGTGGTTGTCCCGCGTTCGATGTCGTGCCCGAGGCGTGGATCTCCCCGGATGCGTGACAGCTCCGTGACGGATCGGCAGAACAGAGACTATGGTTTGTCCTGCGCCAGAGCCGGCCCTAAGGCGACGGCATCCATCAGCGTCAGGGCCAACGCCAGTCCGTGTTCGAGAAAGGGCTCGGCGTCAATCAGCTTGCGCGCGACAAAGCCAGCCTTGTCGAGCCGTGGATGCCGGGAGAGAACCACCACGCTCTCGGCGACCGAAGCGGCGGACTGAAGATGGAGGCCCATCACGGCCCCGCGCGTGTCACCGGTCACCATGCGCGCCCGCCACGGCCGCGGCCAAATCTTCCACGTCCCGCTGAGCGAAAACACGGGCAAGTTGTTGTCCACGCTCCAACACAGCGTCGACAGATCCTTGCACTCGTCGGGCAGAGAGGTGTCCGTTACGAGCGCGACCTTCTTCCAACCCGGCAGTGTGCCGAACGTGGCAGCGCGCAGCGCGCGGCTTTGCGCTTTGTCGACGGGCGCGGCGACCGCGACGGCTACTTCCACGTCGGAGAGCCGGCCATCGGCGCGACTGTGAATGGTTGCCCAGACACCGTGATTGCGTTCCGTCGAAGCAAAGACTTTGCCCAGCGATGCGCCACCGAGAGTCGATAGCTGCGGTGCCAACAACGCCGCCTTGGGCCGCTCAGCCGCTTTTCCTTCGGCCAAGCCCGCCAACGCTTTCGTCATGACGAACACGGCCGCAGCCGTGATGGCCGGCTCGGCCAGGCCCGAGCGCGCGACAATCTTGCGGGTCGCCCAGTTGATGTCTCGCATGTTGGCCGAACCTTCGACGGTGAGCAGACAGGGCGACTGCTTTCTATTTCCCTTGTCGGTGCGCGCGCGCAGCTGCAAAAGGCCAGGGGCGAAGTCGCCGTCGGAAAAGGCGAGGTCGACGCCGCTCGGCTGCGGACGCAGCCAAAGCTTGCCTTTGAGATTCCGCAGTGGAATCTCCAGCTCCCAGGCGACCTCCGTGTCGATGACGCCCGGCTCGCGTTCCTGCTGCGATACCACCTGCACGCGCTTGAACGACGGCATGGCCGTGGCGTACGAGGCCGGATCGCGAATCACGTGCTCGACCTGGTCGGCCGACGCCGACACGCTCGACGCAAGCATCACCCGCACCGGCCAGTCGCCAGCCGGATTGCTCATGAACATCAGATCGGCGCCTGCAAGCGCAGCAGACGCACTCAGCGCTTCGTCTGCCGTCGGCAGGCTGTTGGCAGTCAGAAGTGCCAGAAGCAGTGCCGCACCGATCATCGCCAGGGCGCTCGCGGGTGGCTAAGCCTTCTCGACGATCTGATCGTAGAACGCCACGTAGTTGTCGGGCTGGTCGCCTTCGCGAACTGCGATGGCCGACCGCGGATGTTCGTTGAGCATGCCCGTCAGCATGTACGGAATGCTGTAGCCCCAATCCATCTGCTGGCGCAGGGGTAAAAAATGCTTCTCAATGCATTCGATGACGGGGCGCAGATGGAATTTCGGATTCTTGAGGAACGCGAGCAAAAGCTCGAGCGGGCAGTTGCCGGCGCCGCGGCCGAGGCCCGCGATGGTCGCGTCCAGACGATCGGCGCCGACGATGAGCGCCTCGATGGTATTGGCGTAACCGAGCTGCATATTGTTGTGGGCATGGATCCCGACGTGCTTGCCAGTTCCTTCGAGCGCCGCGACGAATCCCATCACGATGTCGTGCACCTGCTCGGAGTAGAGCGCTCCGTTGGAGTCCACGACGTAGAGCGTGTCGGCGGGGCTCTGGGCGGCGACCGCGAGCGCCTCTTCGATTTCTCGATCCTGCACCGTCGAGATGGCCATGACGTTGAGGGCCGTCTCATAGCCCTTGTCGTGCGCGTCTTTGATCATATCCAGTGCTCCAGGAATTTGGTGGATGTAGCAGGCCACGCGGACGCAGTCGATCACGCTGTCCTTCTTGGGCGCGATGTCGGTGCGGTAGTCGGTGCGATCGACGTCGGCCATGACCGAGAGCTTGATGGTACGAGGACCGTCTCCCACCACGCGACGAATGGTGTCCTCGTCGCAGAACTTCCATTCGCCGTGCTGGCCGGGAGCAAACAAACGGCGCGCGCCTTTGTAGCCGAGCTCGCAATAGTCAATCCCCGCGGCGACGCAGGTCTCGTAGACCGCCTTGACGAACGGCTCGTCGAACTTGTGGTTGTTGACCAGCCCACCGTCACGAATGGTGCAGTCGAGAATTTTGATCTCGGGTCGATAGTTGACCCAGTTTCCCTTGGCGTCGACGTGTTTGCGATGAAGCATGGCAGTTCCGTTGGTGTGGGCTCTCATAGCACGAACACCGGAAACGTCGAAAGCGACAGGCGGCGAGGAGCCTCTAGCTCTATCGTCCGCTGAAGAGCAACCAGGCGAAGACCGCGCCGATCACGACGGCGGCGGCCATGACCCCGAAGAGAAGCCCACGGCCCATGGCGCGTGGCTGTGTCGTTGAGGGCGGCAGCGAGGTGAACCCCGGTGGCGTAATCTGCGAAGGTAGCGGTTGCGAGCCGGTCCGCAGTGGGGGCTGCGGCAGGGGCTGGGAGCTGGTACGCGGCGCCGGCGGAACCGACTTCGAGCTGGTGCGCGCACTCGGCGCTGGCACCGGCGAGGTCGCGGGTACCGGCGACGGCATCGACTGACTCGACCGCGCCTGCATCTCGGTGATGGTATCTCGCGGCAAATTGGCGGAATCCCGCCGCGCGAAATCGCCGACCGTGTCGCGGCGGCCGCTGTGTCTGCCTGGCCAGTCGGCCTCGGCCGACCACGCCCGTGGATCGATGAAGCTGCCGACCTGGACCCCGCCGTCCGCCAGTGCCGCCACTTGCCCGTCCTGCGGACCGTTGTCGAAATCGAGCGACGTGAACGCGTCTAGCTCGGCGTGCAGGACGGTGTCGATGGTGCCCGCGCGCCGGCTCTTATTGCCTGACGATTGGGTCGCCAGATCCTCGATGCATGCGCGTACCAGCTCCGCGATGTCGCGCTGGATCATCTTGAGGCCGCGCGAGAACAAGTAGTGCGCCAGCGCGTCCTGAAGGTCGGTCGCGGTCTGAAAGCGATCCTCCGTCCGACGGGCGAGCGCCTTGCGGCAGATCTCCTCGAACTCGGGCTCGACCTCGGGATTTTGCGTAGCGATGGAAGGAATCTTGGCGTTGCGAACCAGCTCGACGGTCTGATAGTCGCTGTCGCCGTAAAACAGGCGCTTCCCGGTGAGCATTTCGTAAAGCAAGATGCCGACGGAAAAAATGTCCGCGCGCTGATCGACGTTTTCGCCACGCGCCGCCTCGGGCGACAGGTAGCTCATCTTGCCCTTGACCACGCCCGGATCCGTGGACTCGACTTGGCTGGCCGCTTTGGCCAATCCGAAATCGGCCAACTTCACCTCGCCGTTGCGGGAGATGAGCACGTTGGCGGGCGAGACGTCGCGGTGAACGATGCCCAGGCGCTCGCCCGTTTCCGGGTGGGTGAGGTCGTGCGCGTAGGCGAGGCCTTTGCAGACCTCCATGATGATGTAAATGGTCTGGCCGATGGTCAGGCGACGGCCGATGCGGCGCCGCCATTCCTGGATGGCTTTGAGGTCGACGCCTTCGACGAACTCCATGACGATGAAGTACGTGTCGTCGGCGTGGCCGATATCGAAAACTTGGACGATGTTGGCATGCTGGAGGAAGAGCGACAGCCGCGCTTCGTCCAAGAACATCGTGATGAACTTGTTGTTCTTGGTCAGGGCCGGCAAGACGCGCTTGATGGCAACGTTCTTGCGGAACCCCTGCAAGGACTCGGCGACGCCTTTGAAGACCTCGGCCATTCCCCCGGCAGCAATGCGTTCTGTGATTCGATAACGACTATCGGGCAT
>CAZTTW010000412.1:0-4982 GCA_964616265.1 uncultured Myxococcales bacterium
GTGGAGCTGATAAGGATCGAACTTACGGCCTCCAGAGTGCGATTCTGGCGCTCTCCCAACTGAGCTACAGCCCCATGACCCGGCAAGCCGGGTTCAGGGATTGTACTTAGCGCGATCCGGTTTGCAACCGTGAATTGCGGGGGAAGGGCGTATTCTTGGCCCGTGGGACGCAAGGACAAAGAATCGACCGATTCCGGCAGCGCTGCGCCGGATTTGGAGCGCGCCGACTCGCTCGAAGGTCCGCCGCGGCTGACGAAGCTGCGCGCGGATGTCGCGGTTTTCGAGCAGGGGCTGGCGCCGTCGCGCGAGCGTGCGCAGGCGCTCATTCTCGCGGGGCAGATCCTTTGCGGCGATAGGCCGGTGCACAAGGCCGGCGAGGTGCTTCCGCCGGGCGCGGTGCTGCGCATGCGCGGCGAGCCCATGCCGTTCGTGTCGCGTGGCGGGCTCAAGCTGGCGCATGCCCTCGACGTCTTTCACGTCGACGCAACGGACGCGGTCGCGGTGGACGTGGGCGCGTCGACCGGTGGTTTCACCGACTGCTTGCTTCAGCGCGGAGCCCGGCGCGTGTACTGCATCGACGTCGGGCACGGCCAGCTCGACTGGAAGATTGCCTCGGACGCGCGCGTGGTGGTCATCGATCGCACCAACATCCGCCACATGCCGCCCGAGCGTATTCCCGAACGGTGCACGCTCGCGGTTGCCGACGTGTCCTTCATCTCGTTGCGACTGGTCCTGCCGGGGTTTCCCGCGTTGCTGGTGCCAGGCTCGTCGGCCGTCGTGCTGGTCAAACCGCAATTCGAGGTGGGCCGAGAAAAGGTCGGCAAGGGCGGCATCATCCGCGACGAGGCGGATCGCCGGCAAGCCATCGCGGACGTGGCCGCGGCGGCGCGCGAGGTCGGCTTCGAGGTGCTCGGCGAAACGACTTCACCCATTACTGGCGGCAAAGGCAACGTCGAGTTCTTACTTCACCTGCGGTTACCACCGCTATGAGGAGGCCGGATAGCTGATTTCCGCGACCGTCAGCTCGCGCTGGCCCTTGTCCCAGCGAACGATGACCGTGTCGCCCACCTCTTTGCCGATGAGCGCGCGGCCCACTGGCGATTTCCACGAGATGGCGCCGCCCGCGCTGTCGATCTCGTCCGAGCCGACGATGCTGAAGGTCTTGCTCTCGCCCTCCTCGTCCTCGACGGTCACCGTGGCGCCGAAGAAGATCTTGTCCTTGCGCTTTTGCTCGCGCGCATCGACGATGACCGCGATGTCCAGGCGCTTGCTGAGGAAGCGCATGCGGCCATCGATCTGGCGCAGCTGCCGCTTGCGGTAGATGTACTCGGCGTTTTCCGAACGATCGCCCTCCGCGGCGGCGTCGGACAGGGCGCTGACGACCTCGGGCCGCTTCTTGGTCTGCAAAAAGTCGAGCTCGGAGGTCAGCTTGTGGTAGCCAGCCGGCGTGATGTAGTTCTTCTCGTCGGTCTTCTTGTCGGCGGGCGGGTCGAGGGTCTTGCGCACCATGATCGTCGTGAGTCTACAATCGGTTGTGCAGATCGGTTCCGCGAATCGGTTTTGCGCGCTCGCTTTTGCGGGAATTTGGTGTAGACGAAAGCCATCATGCTTGGAAATGCAGAAGCTCTGATTAGCGTCGTCAAATTCGATTCGAAGGGCCTCGTGCCCGTGATTGCCCAAGATAGCGCCACGGGCGTGGTGCGGATGCTGGCTTGGGCCAACGCCGAGGCCCTGCGCGCGACCATCACCAAAGAGCGCGCCACCTTCTGGAGCCGCTCGCGCAACGAGCTGTGGGAGAAGGGCGCCACCAGCGGCAACTCGATGAAGGTACACGACGTGCGCATCGACTGCGACGGTGACGCCATTTTGTACGTGGTCGATGCCATGGGGCCGTCGTGCCACACCAACGCGACGTCGTGTTTCTTCCGGACCGTGACGCCGGCCGGACTGGCCTCCGACGACGGACCGGCCAGCTTCAACAAAGCGTAGCCTTGCTGCTCGAAGAGGCGGTCGCCGAGATCTTGCGCCCGGGCGGGGCGCTGGCCGACACCTTGCCGGGCTACGAGCCGCGGCCGGGGCAGCTCGCCATGGCCGAGCGGGTGGCGCGCGCCATTGATCTCGACGAGCGTCTTTTGGTCGAAGCGGGCACCGGCACGGGCAAGACGATTGCGTACCTCGTGCCGGCGATTTTGTCGGGCCGGCGGGTCGTGGTGTCGACGGGCACGCGCAACCTGCAAGACCAGATCGCCCGCAGCGATCTGCCGCGCCTGATGCAGGTGCTACACCAGCCGTTCACGTTTGCGGTGATGAAAGGCATTGGCAATTACGTGTGCCTGCGACGCCTGGCCGAGCACCAGCGCCAGCTTTCTTTCGTCACCAGCGCCGAGGCGGCGCGCGTGCTCGATTGGGTGGGGCGCACGCAGACCGGCGATCGGTCGGACCTCGACGGCGTCGCCGAGGATGCGCCTATCTGGCGCGAGATTTCGTCCAGCCCGGAAACGCGTCTCGGCAAGCGTTGCCCCTTCGTCGGCGATTGCTTCATCACCGGCATGCGCAAGCGCGCGCAGGAGGCGCAGGTGATCGTCGTCAATCACCACCTTTACTTTGCCGACCTGGCACTGCGCAGTCGTTTTCCCGAGGCGCAGGTCCTGCCCAAGCACGACGCCGTCATCTTCGACGAGGCCCATCAGCTCGAAGACGTGGCCACGGAAATCTTCGGCGTGCAGGTCTCCACGCTGCGGATTTTTGCCTTTGCTCGCGACGTCGAGCGAGCGCCTGCCGAGTCCATCGCATCGTTGCGCTTGGAATCCGTGGCGCGTCGGCTGGAGACGGCCACGCACGTGCTCGGCCAGGTCTTGCGTGCGCACGTCCCGCGCCGGTCGAGCGACGCGGACGACGTGCGCATGCCCATGCCCGACGATCTCTGGCAAGGCGAGGTGCTGGCGCACTACCACGAGCTGGACACGGTTCTGGAAGAGGCGAAGAACCTGCTTGGTCGGCTGGCCGAGGACGACGGCAGCGATCCGCTACGAGCGTCGACGCCAGCGCCTGCCAAAGCCGCGGTGATGGCCAGTCTGTCTCAGCGGGCCGAAATTCTTCGCACCGACCTCGACGAGATCGTGGGCAGCGCGCGCCGTGATTCCGTGCGCTGGATTTCGCTTTCCCCGCGCAACGTGACCTTGCGAGCTTCGCCCGTCGACGTCTCGCCTCTGTTGCGGCAGTCGTTCGACGCCCATCCTGGTCCGCTGATTTTCACCTCGGCGACCCTGTCCACCGCCAGCTCGTTTTCGTACATGCGCCAGCGCTTGGGGCTAGACGACACCGCCGCCGAGGCGATTTTTCCGTCGCCGTTTCGCTACCGAGAGCAGGCGATGCTGTACATCGCCGAGGACTTGCCCGATCCCACGCACGATGGTTTCGCCCAAGCTGCGGCCAAGCGGGCGCTCGAGTTGTGCCGGCTGTCGCGCGGCCGCGCGCTGCTGCTTTTCACCAGCTTTCGCGGCATGCGCATCGCCGAAGAGCACTTTCGCGCCGACGGCAGCTTCCCGCTGCTGGTGCAGGGGGAGCGACCGCGCCAGTCGCTGCTCGATCAACTTCGCACGCACGTCGGTTCGGTGCTGCTGGCCACGCAGAGTTTTTGGGAAGGCGTGGACGTGCCGGGCGAGGCGCTGTCGCTGGTCGTGATCGATCGCTTGCCCTTTGCCGTGCCCGACGATCCGCTGACCGCCGCGCGCATCGAGGGCATTCGCGAAGAGGGCGGCGATCCCTTCGGCAGCTACCAGATCCCTCGCGCCGCGCTGGCGCTCAAGCAAGGCTTCGGGCGTCTTATTCGCAGCCGCAAAGATCGCGGCGTGGTGGCAATCCTCGACGGTCGCATCGTGCGCAAGAATTACGGCGCCACTCTGCTGGCCAGTCTGCCCGAGCGCTGCCCGCGCAGCTTTCACCTCGACGACGTGCGCGGCTTCTTTGCCTGAGCCAAATCGCTGGCGGTGTCGTCGGCGCGGCGGTCAGCCACGCGCTTCTCTTCGCTGCGAGCGCGCTGCTCCAGCTTCAAGGCGGCGGCGTAGGCCGCGTGCGCTTCGCGTAGCTCCTCCTGGGCCGCGGCCAAGGCCGCGCCCGCCGCAGCGAGTGCGCCCTTGCGGTGCTCGTCAGCCAACCGCTGCAGGCGTGCCGCTTCGTCCCGCAGACGGAGAACGTAGCTCTGCCGAGCTATCGCTTGCGCCGCATTCGCCGGATCCGTCGTGGCGAGCCGCTTTCGTTCCGCCTCCAGCTTCGCGTTTGCCGCTTGCCAGCGCGCCCGAAGGCGCTCTTGTTCTTCCTCTTCGCGTGCGCGTCCCGCGGAGGCCAAGGTAAACGTCCGCTGGGCGCTTTGCTCGGCGTTGCGCCTCACATCAAGAAGGCGTTGCAGGGGGAATACCATGGCCATTGCGTGGCGTTGCGTCTGGGCGACAGGAAGCTTAGTGTGGAGTGAATGGCAGCCCAACCTCCGTCGCGAAAGTATCGCATCGAGCGGTACTTGGCAGAAGGGGGCATGGGTGCGATCTACGTCGGCAAGAAAATCGGACCGGGCGGCTTCGAAAAGGAAGTTGTCCTCAAGCAGCTGCTTCCCGAGTTCACCAGCCGGCCCGAGTTTCGCGACCTGTTTTTTCGCGAAGCGAAGATCTCGGCCACGCTGGATCACCAGAACATCGTGCGCACGTTCGACCTGGTGAATTCGAACGACCGGCTGTTCATCGTCATGGAGTACGTGCGTGGGGCGGATCTGCGCACCATCGCGTGGCGGGCACGCCGGCGCAAACCCATGTCGGTGCCAGCCATTCTGCAAGTGGCTCTCGAGATCCTGGCCGGGCTCGGCTACGCCCACAGTCGTCGCTCGCCGAGCGGCGAACCTTTGGGCATCATCCATCGGGATCTGTCGCCCTCGAATATTCTTTGTTCGGGCGAAGGCGAGGTGAAGCTGTCGGACTTTGGCATCGCCAAGG
>CAZTTW010000413.1:0-4980 GCA_964616265.1 uncultured Myxococcales bacterium
GCAAGCAGCCGATACGTGGTCTCGTCGATGCGAATGGCGCCATGTTCCTGCCCATCGAGCATCGCGGGCAGACAATCCATGAGCGCCCCCACCGGCAGCCTGCCGATGAAGCTCGCCCGCCCGGTAGCGAAACCAATTTTGGCGTCGGGCTCGAGCTTCCGCAGCGCTATCGCGGCCGACGCGAGCTGGATGACTTGTTCGTGGGCCGTCGAGACCATGGGCGCGGTAACGAGCAAGGTGCGGTCGATGAGACGATCGACCTCGCAGGCGTAGAGCTCGAGAACGCGGCGAATCTCGGCCAAGTGCAAATCGTCGCTGTCTCTGCCGTTGCGCACCGGCGCGGCGGAGACCGTCGAGGTCCCTGGCGAGGTAATTGAATGCTTGGGTCCGAGCCGCCGCTCGCCCGAGGACCGGCCAAGCGAAATCAGCAGCGCAGACGCGAGATGCTCTTCGTTTTCTCCGATGCTTGCGCGTTTGTTTTGCACGGGCGGCGCGGTCGCCGCGAATTCGGCCTCCATGCCGCCAAGCTCCCGGACGATCTCGGCAAAGGAGTGCGCCAGCTGGGCCGCCGAGCTGGGCCGGTGCGCCGGATCCGGGGCCAGCATGGTGTGCACCAGCGCCGTCAGCGGCGGCGGAAGTCCGGCGCGCTTGCTTGCGATCTCGGGAACCCGGCCCGCGCAGACCTTGGTCATCACTTCGAGCGGCGTTTCGCCGGTAAACGGCGGCTCGCCGGTGAGGACTTCGAAAAGCACACAGCCGAGCGAAAAGATGTCCGACCGACCGTCCACGTCGGCGCGGCCGCGCGCCTGCTCGGGCGAGGTGTAAAGCGGTGTCCCCACCGTCGAACCCTTGCGCGTGAGTCGCTTGGTATCGAGCACGCGCCGAGCGATGCCGAAGTCGAGAACGCGGATCTCGGAGAGCTTCCAGCCGACGAGGAAAATGTTCCCCGGCTTGATGTCGCGATGGACGACGTTGCACGAGTGTGCGGCGGAAAGAGCTTCGAGCACGAGGCGCGCCACGTGTGCCGCGGCCACCGGCCCCAAGTTGCCTCGCCCCACCCGGTCTTCCAACGTCTCTCCGTCGAGCCATTCCATGGCGATGTAGGGCGACCCGTTCGGAGTCACGCCGTGGTCGAAATAGCGAACGATTCCGGGATGCGACAGCTCCGCCAAGACGCGCGCCTCTTGGTCGAAGCGCGCCTGCTCGATGGTGTTGCGCGAATGGAGGATCTTGAGCGCGATCAGGTTTCCCGTGCGACGGTCGAGTGCCTGATACACCGTCCCCATTCCACCGATGCCGGCCTGGCTCTTAAGCTCATAGCGCTCCGAAAAGCTAAGAGGGCTTCCCGGAGGACTTGGTGTCACAGGACACATATTCGACAGAGGTTAATGCGACCTTGAGGCTTTGCGACTGAATTCTCTGGCTTTGTGCTATCATCCGCATATCCGGATATTCAGATGACACTCGACGACACCATCGAAAGCTTGCGCTTGTTTGCTGACCCGACGCGGGTGCGGCTGGCAAGCCTGCTGGAAGGCAACGAGCTTTCCGTCGCCGAGATCACGCAGATAACACAGCTTCCGCAATCGCGAGTGTCAACCCATCTGGGAAAGCTGCGCGAAGCGGGCATCGTGCGAGATCGGCATGAAGGTGCGTCGACGTTCTACGCGCTAAGCGAGGCGACCATGCCGGAGGCCGTACGGCAGCTGTGGAACCTGGTCGGTGCAACCAAGGACGAGCCAGTCCTGCGCAGCGATCGCGTCCGCTGCCGGGACATCCTGCGCGCGCGTGAGCGCACCGGCAGTTGGCCCGAAACCGTCGCCGGTCAAATGGAGCGCCACTACTCGCCGGGGCGAACGTGGGAGGCGACCCTGCTCGGGCTTCTTCCCTTCGTTCGACTTGGCGACGTGCTGGACGCGGGCGCCGGCGACGGAACCATGGCGGCGCTCTTGGCGGCGCGCTGCCATCGCGTGACCTGCCTCGACCGCAGTCCCAAGCTTCTGCGCGCAGCTCGGCAGCGCCTGGCCGCGCAAGAAAACGTCGCCTTCACGCTCGGCGATGTGCACGCCTTGCCGCTCGCTGCCGGGCGCTTCGATCACGTGCTTCTTCTCAACGTCCTGACCTACGTCCGCGAGCCCGCCGTCGCGCTGAGCGAGGCCGCGCGTGTGCTACGACCGGGCGGCGATCTGACCATCAGTACGCTGGCCCGGCACGACCACGAGCAGATCACGGGCCCGTACGGTCACATCAACCGCGGCTTTCGTCCGGATGATTTGCGCGACATGCTCTCGCGGCGGGCTGGCCTGCGCGTCGAGCGCTGCGAAATCACGTCGCATGAAAAGCGACCGCCGCACTTTTCCATCATCAGTGCTTATGCCCGCAAACCCGACCGAACCTCTACCCTTCCCGCATCGACAAAGGAACGACCATGACCCGTGACGAACGCATCGCCTACCTTCGCTCCGCGCTCGACCAACGCATTCTGATCATCGACGGGGCGATGGGCACCATGATCCAGCGCCACAAGCTCGGCGAGGCTGACTTTCGCGGCGAGCGCTTCGCCAAGCACGGCCACGAGCTGCGCGGCAACAACGACGTGTTCGTGCTCACCCGGCCGGACATGATCGAGGCCATTCACAGCGCATACCTGGAGGCGGGTGCGGACATCATCGAGACCAACAGCTTCAGCGGCACGCGCATCGCCCAGGCCGACTACCAGCTGGAATCGGTGGTCTACGAGCTGAATGTCGCCGCGGCCAAGGTGGCGCGCAAGGCGGCCGATGCGTGGACGGCTCGCACGCCGGAGAGGCCGCGCCTGGTGGCCGGTGCGATGGGGCCGACCAACAAAACGCTTTCGCTTTCGCCGCGCGTGACCGACCCTGGCTTCCGCGCCGTCACCTTCGATGAAATGCGGTCGGCCTACGCCGAGCAGGTACGCGGTCTCATCGACGGCGGCTGCGACCTACTGCTTGCCGAAACCGCCATCGATACGCTGTCGCTGAAGTCGTGCCTGTGCGCCATCGAGGACGTCTTCGCCGACAAAGGGCTGCGCCTGCCGGTGATGGTGTCCGGGACGATTACGGACAAGAGCGGTCGCATTTTGTCGGGCCAGACGCTGGAGGCCTTCTATACGTCCATCGCCCATGCTCATCCGCTGTCGGTCGGCCTCAACTGTGGCGGCGGCGCAACGCAAGTGCGACCGTACATGGTCGAGCTGGCAGGCTTGGTCGGCGGCTACGTGACCTGCTACCCCAACGCCGGCTTGCCCAACACCATGGGCGGTTACGACGAAGATCCGAATCTCACCGCGCGTTTCATCCGGGAGATGGCCGAAGCCGGGCTGCTCAACATTGTGGGCGGCTGCTGCGGCACAACGCCCGACCACATCGCGGCGATCGCCAAAGCGGTGGAAGGCGTGCGACCGCGGCAGGTGCCGACCGACGAAGATCAGAATCTGCGTCTGGCCGGGCTCGATATGCTCACGATTCGGCCCGACTCCAACTTCATCATGATCGGCGAGCGCACCAACGTCGCCGGCTCGCGCAAGTTCGCGAACCTCATCAAGGCCGGCGATTTTGGCGCGGGTCTGGCCATCGCGCTCGATCAGGTCCGCGGCGGCGCCAACGTGCTCGACGTGAACATGGATGAGGCTTTGCTCGATGGCGAAAAGGCCATGACCCAGTTCCTGAACCTGCTCGCCAGCGAGCCGGAAATCGCGCGACTGCCGATCATGGTCGACAGCTCGAAATGGTCGGTCATCGAAGCCGGCCTCAAGTGCCTGCAGGGCAAGGGCATCGTGAATTCGCTGTCGCTCAAGGAAGGCGAAGCCGACTTTCTGACCAAAGCGCGCGCCGTGCATCGCTACGGCGCCGCGGTGGTCGTCATGGCCTTCGACGAAGAAGGTCAGGCGGTCACGGTGGAGCGACGCGTGCAAATCTGCCAGCGCGCCTACCGCTTGCTCGTCGAGCAAGCCGGCTTCGAGCCAAACGACATCCTCTTCGATCCCAACGTGCTGGCCACCGCCACCGGCATCGAAGAGCACAACACCTACGCCAAGGACTTCATCGAAGCCATTCCACGCATCAAGGCCGCCTGCCCCGGCGCGCGCATTTCGGGCGGCATTTCGAATCTTTCGTTCTCGTTCCGCGGCAACGATCCGCTGCGCGCGGCGATGCACACCGTGTTCCTGTACCACGCGATTCGCGCCGGCCTCGACATGGGCATCGTGAACGCCGGTCAGCTGGGCGTCTACGCCGACGTGCCCGCCGACTTGCGCGAGCGCGTGGAGGACGTCATCTGGAATCGCCGGCCCGACGCCACCGAGCGCTTGATCGAAATCGCCGGTCAGGTCAAAGGCGATGCCAAGAAACGCACCGAAGATCTCAGTTGGCGCGAAAAGTCCGTCGAGGACCGACTGGCGCACGCTCTCGTGCATGGCGTGACGGATTTCATCGTCGCCGACGTGGAAGAGGCGCGGCTAAAGCTCGGCAAGCCCATCGCGGTCATCGAAGGACCGCTGATGGCCGGCATGGGCGTGGTCGGCGATCTCTTCGGCGCGGGCAAGATGTTCCTGCCCCAAGTCGTGAAAAGCGCCCGCGCCATGAAGGAAGCGGTAGCGCACTTGCTACCGTTCATGGAGGCAGAAAAGACCGCCACCAGCAAGCCGCGCGGAAAGATCCTGCTCGCCACCGTGAAGGGCGACGTGCACGACATCGGCAAGAACATCGTGTCCGTGGTGCTCGGCTGCAACAACTACGAGGTGGTCGACCTGGGCGTCATGGTGCCATGTGCGAAGATCGTCGATACGGCGCTCGCCGAGAAATGCGACATCATCGGACTGTCCGGCCTCATCACGCCGTCGCTCGACGAAATGGCCCACGTGGCGGAAGAAATGGATCGGCGCGAGCTGACCTTGCCGCTGCTCATCGGCGGCGCCACCACCAGCCGTGAGCACACCGCCGTGAAGATCGCGCCCAAGTA
>CAZTTW010000414.1:0-4969 GCA_964616265.1 uncultured Myxococcales bacterium
CCCAGGAAGACCATGCCCAGCGCCGAGGCGGCGATGCTCCAAATGAGGACCGGGCGACGACCCACGCGATCGGACAGGCGGCCCCACAGCGGAACCGCGAGGAATTGCATCAGCGAGTAGCACGCAGCCAGCGCGGCGGCGCCGAAATCGCTGGCGCCCAAGTCGCGCGCCATCGACGGAAGAAACGGAATGATGAGCCCGAAGCCCACCAGGTCGAGAAAGACGGTGAGGAACAGGGTGCCGAGCGAGGCTTTGCGCATGCCTGTCGGTGAAGGCGCGCCTCCGACCGGATCCGTGGCGACGCTCGCAGCAGCCACTTAGTCAACCGCGGGTGCGAAGAGCAAATCCATGAGCTGCCGGCCGCCAAGCACCTGGTATTTGCCACGAGCGCAACCTTTTTCCGTGTAACGGTCGATGCTGGCGTCGTTCTTCACGCCAGCGCCCGCCACCATGAACGGAACCGCATCGCGGGTGTGCTTGCGCAACTTCACGGGCACCGGATGATCCGGCAGCAGCATCACCCGCAGCTCGTCCTTGTGAACCTTCTTGTACTCGTCGAGGAAGGTCTTGGCGAGGCGGCTGTCGCAGTCTTCGATGGCCTTGATTTTGTTCGGCAGGTCGCCCAGGTGGCCGCATTCATCGACGGCCTCGACGTGCAGGTACACGAAGTCGTTGCGACGAAGCATGTCCACGGCGGCGCGCGCCTTGTTCTCGTAGTTGGTGTCGATCCAACCAGTGGCGCCCTCGGGCCGTAGCGATTCCATCTTGCCGAGCAGGCCGAGTCCCAAGATCACGTCGACCGCCGAGATGATGCTGCCCTTCTTACCGTACATTTTCTCGAACGACGGCATGTCGGGCTTGCATCCGCCCGACCACGGCCAAATCATGTTTGCCGGGTTTTCGCCTTTTTCGATGCGGGCGCGGTTGACCGGGTGATTGGCCAAAAGCTCGCGCGACTTCAGCATGAGGTCGCGCAAGAGCGCCGCCGTAGCTTCGGCCTCGGGGGTGCGGCCGCGAGGCAGGATCTTCGCCCACTCCATGCCGTGCGACGAATCGGGCTTGTCGTAGTCGACGGCTGGCGAAAAGCGCTTGCCGTGCAGATAGAGAATGTGGCGATAGGAAACGCCCTTGCGGATCTCGACTTCGGCGGTGCCCAGCTTCTTGGCGAGGAAGTCGACGATCTCGGCGGCCTCGGGCTCGCTGATGTGGCCGGCGGAATAGTCTTCCAGCAGGTCGCCCTTGGTCGTGATGATGTTCATGCGAAACGCGACGGTTTGGTCGTCGAGCGGAACGCCCAGGCCGTAGCTTTCGATGGCGCCGCGGCCGGTGTACGACGACGCCAAATCCCAACCGAGCACCGACATGTTCGCAACATCCGACGAGGTTGGAAACGCCGCGGGCAGGGTTACGAAGGTGCCGAACTGAGCGTTCTTCGCCAGCTCGTCGAAGACCGGCGTGCGTGCGGCCTCGACGGGAGTTTTTCCTCCCAGCTCGTCGAGAGGGTAGTCGGCCATGCCATCGAGAAGGATTACGGCGTATTTCATGACGAGGTCTCGCGCGAAAAGCGTCACGGTGGGATAGCACGCCTTCGGACGGGAAACCACGGATCCCCTTCGGGCGGCCCAATGTAACTTTTTTACACCACGGTAACGCATCGGCTACAATCTGGCCGCCTGTATCTAACCAAACGTTATCAAGGAGGAGAGATGCGTAAAGTAAGTGTCCTGGTTGCTATGACCTTGTTGACCGTCGCTGGGGCCGCCCGCGCGCAAGACGAGGCGCCCGCCGCCCCGGCTGGCGAGCCGGCCGCAGCACCGGCTGCGGATCCCACGATCGTTCCTCCGGCGGACGCTGCCCCGGTTGCGGTTGCTGCCGTCGGCGGCGACTATGTCTCGGCCCCTCTGACCACCAGCGCCGGAGCCCTCAAGGTCACGCTGCCAGTCGTCCTCAATCTCTCGAAGAGCGCCGTACTCAAGCCCGTGTGGATTCCGCTCGTGCTGGCCTATGGCGTGACGGATCAACTCGAGGTCTTCGTTAGCCACACCGGCGTCGGTACGCCCATCGCGAGCCCCGGCGGCGTTTGTCTCGGTGGAAAGGACCGCGGCTGCGACAAGTTCTACAACAACCTGAACCTCGGCGCGCAGTTCTCCTTCCTGCGGGACAACGGCATCGAGCTCGCTGGGATCGGCGCCCTCGAGTTCCGTCAGCTCTCCAGTCCGATGCACCTCGCGATCGACGTCGGCGTGAACTTCAAGTACGCCAGCGGTCCCGTTTCGGTCCGGGCAACGCCCGTGATCGGCATTGGCGTTAACAAGCGCAGCGCTGACAACAACAAGGAAGATCTTAGCGTGCCAGTGCAGATCGCCTTCCAGGCGGCGCCCGTGCTCGCCGTCTTTGTCGACTCGGGTATCAATGGCCCGACCAAAGATTTTGGCAAGCTATACAACGTTCCCGTCGGCATCGGCGCTTCCTTCGCGGTGCAGCCGGGCCTCGATGTCGGCGCCGAGTTCCTCCTGCCCATGATTGTCAGGGGCTCGTTCTACAAGGACCTCGGAATTGGCGCTGCTGATGAGCGCTATCTGGGCGTCTTCGCCACGTACCGCACGAAGTAACCAGCTAACTGGCTAACGAAAGCCCGGCGCCCTTTGGGGTGGCCGGGTTTTTCATTTGTGGGTATGCATTTCCGCATGAAGAAGGTCGCGCTCACAGTTTTCCTTGGCGCTCTGGTTTGCGCGGGTACCGCCCATGCTCAGCGCGGGTACCCCGACGAGTACGCGCTTCGGCCCCTGCAGTTGCCGACGGAGATGGTGCAGCTTAAGGTTCCCCTCGTCATCAACCTCTCGAAGGACAACGTCGGGAACCCCATCTTCATTCCCTTCGATATCCGCTTCGGGCTTTCGAGCGAGCTCGAGCTCGAAATCTTCCATCCCGGACACGGTCTTTGTGTCAGCGGCCAATCCAAAGGTTGCGACCACGTCTACAACGACATTGCGGTCGGGCTGCTCTATTCGGTGATGCGCGAGCGGGACGTGGAGCTTTCGCTGTTTGGCGCCTTCGAGGTGGCGCAGTTTGCAAGCCCGGCCCATCTGCGGCTCGACGCGGGCGTAGCCTTCAAATTCGTGCAGCCGCAATGGTCGATCTTTGCCAAGCCTTACATCGGCGTCGGCATGAACCATCGTGATGAGAACGGCGATGGCTTTCTCATGCCCATCGAATTCGCCTTTCAACTTTCACAACCGACGGCGCTCTTCATCGAAACGGGCTTTTATGGCGATCTTCACGACCTCGGCGATACGTGGTCCTCGCCGGTCGGCGTCGGCATCAACTTCCTGCTCCAGCACGGCATCGACATGGGCGCCGAATTCAAGCTCGACAATCTCATCGGTAACGGCAGCACCACGGATAACCGCTGGTTCATTTTCTACTTCGCCTTGAGGAACTGACTACGCCGCTGCCTTCTTCGCCCGGATCAGCTCGGCGATGCGAAGCATGCGCCGCACCGCCGACACGTTGGCCACAACGCCGACGATGAACAAAGTCAGTTCCACCGGTAGCTCGCGGCCGTACGAGATGGTTGCGAAAACGTGCTCGCCCGGCATGACCAGCTCCCACAGCGGGGCAAAGGTACAGCCGACGAGCACGTAGACGGCGCGCTCGGCTCTGCGCATGGCCCCCTTGGGCGGCGCGACACCCAGGGCTTCGGCTTTTGCCGTGGTGTAGCTGACCATGAACGAGCCAAGAACGGCGCCGAGACAAAGAATCAGAACCACCACGTGGTTACGGAAGTAGAGGATGAGTCCCGCGAGCAGCAGATATTCCACGTAGCGATCCATCGCGGCGTCGAACAATTCGCCCACGTCCGAGGTGCTGCCATAGCGGCGCGCCAGCATGCCGTCGACCATGTCGCAAAACCCCGAGCCCGTTGCCAGCAGGGCGCCTATCCCGAAGTGCCCAGCGGCGATGAGCACGGCCGATACCAAGGCTGGGACCAGCGAAAAAGCGGTCACCATGTTGGGCGTCACCCGCGCTCTGTAGAGAGCATTGACCAGCGGCTCGAAGAGCTTGTAGGCGACCTCCATGATTCCGCGACCGAGCATGATTCCGCCATGCCCATCCAATCGCTTGTTGCCCGCCTGTTTGGGCAGGATCGCGAGCACGCTGTAGCCGATGCCGATAGCGGCGAGGAAGGCCATCAGAATGAGCGAGCCGATAAGATCCGCCATTGGAGGCATAGTGAAGGAATTGGTCCCCGGCTTCAAGGCGCGCGCGCACGGGCGGGGGCGGCTTCCTTCTTGACGGAAGGCCGTTGCGTTGTTCTAGTCGATGACGCTATGGCTTTGGCGCGGGATCAGCTTGTAGAGCAGCACCTGCATTTGGTGCACTCCATCGCCGCCAAGCTGCGCGGCAAGCTGGGCAAGACCCTCGAGCCAGGCGACCTCGTCGCGTACGGGACCCAAGGATTGATTGAAGCTGCCCACAAGTACGATCCCAAACAGGGCACCGCCTTCAGCACGTTCGCGTACTACCGCGTGCGCGGTGCCATGTTCGACGGCATGCGCTCGATGGGCTGGTACTCACGCAGCGACTATGCGCGCTTTCGCGCCGAAGAACGAGCCAACGAGTACATGGCTGCGGCGGCTGCGCGACAGACGTCCGCGCAGGCGGCGGCACCGGCGCCAGCCGAAATGGCGACGGACAAGGCCGAGGTGTTGCAGGACATCGCCGAGGTGTTGAGTGGTGTGGCCGCCGTCCACATCACCTCGATGGAGGCCGCGGCCGAGGTGACGGACTCGCGCTTCAAAGCAGCGGACGAGCAACTGCTCGACGCCGAGAACCGCAAGCGCGTGCGCGCAGCTCTGGCCAAGCTGCCGGAAAAAGAGCGGCAACTCCTCGAGCTCTATTACTTTGCCGATATGAACCTCGAGGACGCGGGCAAGAAGCTCGGGCTTTCCAAGTCGTGGGCCTGCCG
>CAZTTW010000415.1:0-4966 GCA_964616265.1 uncultured Myxococcales bacterium
GGTCCAAGCAAGCTCCGAGAGAACAGCATGATCCGCATGCGCATCGAGACGGCCAAAGGCGCCATCGACGCCATCGGAGTCGTCGCTCGCTGCTCGACCGAAGGGACCAGGCATCGCATGGAAGCCAAGCTGTTCGCGGCCGACCAGAACACGGAACGCGCCTGGCTCAGCTTCTATTCGTCCCTCGCGTAGTGGCACAAGGCGCTCTAGGCCTCGGCACCATCCGCCGATGTTAGAGTTGGAGCCCCTGAGCCTGACGCTTTGTCTGGCAAAGCAAACACCGTGTTTTCGTATCTAGAGCAATTCTCGGAGCAGTTTCGCCAAGTCGGAGAAGAGTCGTTCAAGCGACTCTATCCTTCGGCATTTCTGCTTACGCTCGGTATGGCCGGCGACCTTGCCGAATCGCACGGCTCGGGGACGAGCATCATCAACGTCAACGACGGCGTTCTCGAGCGTGGCCGCATCGCCGGCCGCGTGTTTCCCCTCGTGAAAGGTCGCTATTCGCCCAAAGGTCCGATCACCATCGGGCGAACCGCGGATAACGATGTGGTCATTCCTGAGTACTCGGTGTCCCGCAAGCACTGCTTTGTCTCCAGCGTGGACAGCGAGTACCGAATTACCGACTGGGGCTCGGCCAACGGCACGCTGATCAACGAAGTCGACATCGGCAAGATGACGCCGTGGCGGCTGGTGGGCGGAGAAATCATCACGCTCGGTCGGTTGATGATGCTCTTTCTTCCGCCGCGGCACTTCGTCGAGCATGTACGCGGGGTCGCGCCCCCACCCGACTTCGAACGATAGCGAACCCGTCCCCTACGAGGCGGGCATGCTGGCCTCGTGCTTGGCGATCATCTTCGCCACGCGCGGGATGGCCGCCTCGGTGTGCTTCTTCGCCATGGGGCGCAGCTTCTCGTAGGCGGTCCTGACCACCTGGTTCTTCGCCTTCTGCGCGCGCTGGTCGGTAATACCAAGGAGAGCTTCGGCCGCCTCGCCCGCATGACTGCCGAAATAGGTGGTGACAGGTTCATTCTTGGTCTTGGCAGCTTGGTAAAGCGGATCGAGCCGGTCGGCAAAATCATCGAGCAAGCCGTCGATGACCTCGGCGATGAAACCAGGCTTGATCGCTTTGACGACTGCGTACGCAGCCTTGATGGGAAAGCCGGTCAGGCCCTTCGACGCCACTTCCTCGTCGACAATTTGTTCGCAATCACGAATCACCTGGGGCCGTGCTCCAGGACGGGACAATATTTCTCTTGGCGTGCTCATGGCGACCACTTTACCCTGACAGCATCTTTCGTGGTACCCCATGCTTACCGTGCATTCGCAACTTGAGGATCCGGTTTCCAGCCGTCCGGCGGCGACGCTCTCCGTCCTTACCGGAATCAACGCCCTCAACTACCTCGATCGATTTCTCCTCTCGCCTCTGCTTCCACTCATTATTGTCGGGTTGCGGCTCAGCGATGGCCAAGCTGGCTCGCTACAGTCGGCGTTCATTCTGGTCTATGCGGTCATTTGCCCGGTGGCGGGTTGGCTCGGCGACCGAATGTCGCGTCTGCGAGTTGCAGCTTTGGGCGTCGTCCTGTGGAGTATTGCCACCTTTGTCTCGGGCCTGGCGCCGACCTTCGCTTGGCTCTTGCTGGCCCGGGCATTGGTAGGAATCGGAGAAGCCACCTACACGGTCATCACACCGTCCCTTCTCGCCGACCACTATCCGCCCTCGCGCCGGGCGCGAGCCCTGTCGATCTTCTACGCTGCCATGCCGTTCGGGATTCTTCTCGGCTACTTGCTGGGTGGCCAGATCGGGGCTCGCTACGGCTGGCGGCCCGCATTCTTCATCGCCGGAGGGCCAGGCCTCGCATGCGCCCTCGCCCTCCTCTTTTTGAGGGATCCCCCGCGAGGACGCTTCGATGCCGGCAAGGAAACCAGCGACCAACTGCCTTTCCGCGCGTTCCTGCGCACCCTGCGCAGCCGTCCGAGCTATTTCGTCAACATGGGGGCGCAGACCATCTACACGTTCACCATGGGCGGATTAGGCGTGTGGATGCCGACCTACTTCGTGCGCGAACGCCACCTGGGCGTCGCCCAAGCCAGCACCATCTTCGGCGCCCTCCTGCTCGGCACGGGCTTCGTGGGGACGCTGCTCGGCGGTCCGATTGGAGACCGACTGACCAAGCGCTTTCCCGGTGCGCATTTCACGTTCTCCGGCCTGACACTCGTAGCAGCGATCCCTTTCGTCGTCGTGGCAATTCTCTCGCCATCACCGTCGGTGTACTGGCCAGCCATGGGGATTACGCTGTTTTGCCTGTTTCTCAACTACGGTCCGCTCAACGCGGCGATGGTGAACGTGCTGCCCAGCTCGGCGCGCGCCCGCGGCGTCGGCCTGCACACCACGGCGATTCATCTGCTCGGCGATGCCTGCTCGCCCGTCCTGATCGGGTTGGCGTCGGACGCCATGGGCCTGCGCATTCCCGTCTTGTGTACGGGCTGCCTGGTGGGCCTGGCCGGACTGCTTCTTCTTGCCGGCCGCCGCTCCCTGGTGCGAGATCTCGAGGCAGCTTCGGTATCGTAGGCGCCACCGCCAGCACTACGACTGGCGTTTGACCTGCTATCGTTAGCAGGAATGGCGACCGATCTTTCGCGAGAGCTCGACGTTGCGCGCGCTGTGGCTCTGGAGGCCGCGGGAGTGGTCGCGTCTTTTCACGGCCGGCCGCTCGGGGTCGAGCACAAGGCGGGCGGCGAGCCCGTCTCCCTCGCCGATATCGCGTCGAACAACCTCATCGTCGCGCGCCTGCGACAGGAGTTTCCCAGCGACGCGATCTTATCCGAAGAGCTGCCCGACAATCCCGAACGCCTGACCACGTCGCGGGTTTGGATGATCGATCCCATCGATGGCACCCGTGACTTCGTTCGTGGCGAGCCTGGCTACGTGGTCATGCTCGGTCTCGTCATCGAGGGGCGCCCCAGGGTCGGCGCCGTGGTGCAGCCGAGCACGCGAACCATCTGGTCGGGCGCGGTTGGAATGGGTGCGTGGAAAGAGACGCCGACGGCAAAACGCACGCCCATCCGCGTGGCGACGTCCGATCCCACGCGCATTCGCCTGGTGTCGTCGAAGTCCCACCGGACCGAGTACTATGAGCGCTTCGCTCAGGCGCTGGGCGGCCGCATCGACGAAATGCGCCTCGGCAGCGTCGGACTCAAGGTGGCGCTCATCGCGGAGGGCAGCCGCGACCTTTACGCGTACCCGGGCGGCCAAACCAAAATTTGGGATAGCTGCGCACCCGAGGCCATTCTGACGGCGGCCGGTGGCCGTCTCACCGACAGCGACGGGAAAGAGCTCTGCTACACCGACTTGGCTCTGCTAAATTCCCGCGGAATTGTCGCATCGAACGGCCCGGTTCACGACCGCGCGCTGGCCGCCATCGCCGGGCTGCGCGCCGAGATCAACGCGAACCGAGCGCGCGGCTAGCAGAATTTTAATCCGACCTTTACGCCGCTGGCGGAAGCTCTCGCTTCGACTCGCCGATGGCACGGAAGAAGCCGAGCACGTAGTCGACGCCGGACACCAGCGAAGCGCCGAGGGACAGGTAAAGAACCCCTAGCCCAGCGGTGTTGTAGTCGATGTTGACGCCGAGGCCAAGGAGCGGATAACGGAAATGGACCAGCAGCATGATCAATCCGACGAGCTGAAGCGCTGTCTTGATTTTTCCACCTCGGCTGGCCGCGATCACGATGCCTTCGCTGGAGGCGATGCTGCGTAAAGCGGTAATGGCCAAATCGCGCGCGATGAGCACCACCACCAGCCACGCCGGCACGCGCCCGAGCGCCACCATGAACACCATCACGGCAGTCACCATCAGCTTGTCCGCGACGGGATCGAGGAACTTGCCGAGAACGCTTACCTCGTTGCGACTACGTGCCAAATAACCATCGATGCCGTCGCCGATGGAAGCGACGAGGTAGAGCAAGGCGGCGATCAGGCTGCGCACCGGGCTGTAGTTGTCCATGAAATAAAGGACACCCGGAACGAACAGGACCCGCCCCATCGTGACGAGGTTCGGCAGATTGGTGAGTTGGTTACGGATGTTCGACATGTCTCGCTAGCAATAGCACTCCCTCGCCTTCGCAGGTTACGTGGTGAAGGCCAGGCGCCGCCCCCGCGGCGGCGCTGCCCACCTGCCCCTGCACGACAATTCGCCCAAGCCAGCCGAGCAAGCGTGTCGTGGGCACGGCCATGCGCTCCCCTTCGCCGAGGCGAACCGAGACAATTTCGTCCGCGTTTGCCAGCAGGACCACCCGGCCGCTGCCGCGGAATTGCAGCATGGCTTTGTTGCCGCCGGGCACGGTTCCCGATTCCCAGACCACCTCGTCGCCCCAGGCTGCTACGCGTGCCTCGTCGAAATAGAGCACGTCTCGATCGAGGGTGAGAGCAATCAGCCCGCGAGCCGAATCGCCCGAGCTAAGCAACAAATCACCGCCGCCGTCGACGCAAAAAAAACAATCGCGCTCGCCGGCCAGAGTCTCGTCACTAAGGTGTCCGCGCTCTCGTCGTCGAGCCAGCGACAGGTTCTGACCGCCGAGCGCCAGCAGGAGACACGATTGACGAACATGCGTCTCCGGACCGGCCGAGAAACGCAGCACGCCTTTGCCCAAGGACTCGACCGGCTCGGACGCCACCGCCAGGGTCAGCAATCGAGCCGTCGTGAAGCCAGCCAAGCTTGTCATTGGGCTTGGCAATGAAGCGGCGTCGGCGTCATCGTTACGCGCAAGCTCAGGCATTGGCGTCGCATCCAGGCTAGGCGCCGGGCGCGGCGTGGCCATGGCCGAGGGAAAACGCTCAGATTCCGCAATCGTTGATCCTTCGACGACCGCACTGTCCGCTGGCGCGACGGGCGACGCTGCCCGCTCCATCTCGGCAGCCAACTCGTGCTGACCGGCCCGCCGAAAAGCCGTCGCAGCCTGCGTCGGG
>CAZTTW010000416.1:0-4960 GCA_964616265.1 uncultured Myxococcales bacterium
CGAGCCCGCTGCAAACGCCGACCGATTTCACGGGCGCAGCTTTGTTCTACAAATCCATCCGCTGGATCATCGACACGACCGACATCACGGCGCATGATTCCGCGGGACACACCCTCTCCGTCGCGGAGCCGCTTTCCTGCGCCTCGAATGGCGGTAGCTGCGTGCACTGGGGCTATTTCCTCGTCGACCACATCGCCGCGCTCGATTCGCCCGGCGAGTGGTACTACGACAAGACCGCCAAGAAGCTCTATTTTTGGCCGCCCGCGGGCATGAATCTGGCGACGGCGATCGTCGAAGCGTCGGTCTATCAAGAAGACGCGCAACCGCCGTCCTGGGCCGGCTCTTCGGCGCCGCCGGAGATCGTGACGACCATCGGTATCGATCTCGGCGCGAGCAGCGGCATCCGCATCCGGGATTTGTCGTTCCGCTACTACTCGCAAGCCGGCGTGAAGGGACTGTCGGATCTGAGTTCGTCGTCGGCCGACGTGGCGAGCAGCACCACCGATATTCGCATCGAGGGCTGCGAGTTTCTCTACACCGGCGCCAACGGTGTCGATCTCGAGCGTTGGACGGCACCGGCCGCGGTGGATGCCAACAACCGCATCTACGGCTGCACCTTTCAAAACCAGACCAGCGAAGCCATCACCTTGCGTACGACCGGCACCGAGGTGAGTTGCAACACCATCAGCGACAACGGCCGCCTGGAAGACTATCCCCGTTTCGGGATGACCCACAGCGAGTACACGATTCAAGAACAAGGCATGGCGCTCGTCTCCGAAATGGGCGATCGAAACAAGCTGCTCTTCAATCGCTTCGAGCGCACGTCGAGCGCCAGTCTGTCGTTCCGCTCGCCAGACACCGTCGTCGCCTTCAACGTCTTCCACAATGCCTGCTTCACCAAGTCCGATTGCGGAGCGATTCACTCTTACACCTGGGACGACACGACGCAATTCAATGGACCCAGCATCAGCGGATCGCTCGTTGCTCGCAACGTGGTCCTCGAAACCTTGGGCGCGACCGAAGGCGGCAACAGCGACGACGATTGGATCGACCCTCTCGGACAGGGCCTCTTTCTCGACTTCGGCTCTCACGGCTACGCCGTCCGGCAGAACCTGATCGCGGGCAGCACCAATTGCGGCATCATGCACCAGCGCAACCGCGACGTGACGACCGAAGAGAATCTGCTCTACGACAACACTCGCTACAATGCCGGCGGCTACCTGCTCGGCGACCTGGAAATCATCAACGACTATCCGCCGACGAGCGGCACGTTTCGTAACAACCAGGTCATCACGCTTTCGCCAGCCGCCTTCCCCCTCGGGCTGCGTGGCGACCAAGTCAAGCAGGCGGGAACCTTCCAGAGCAACCTCTATTTCGATCCGTTCAGCTACGAGACGTTGACCCAAGACACGCGCTGGCTTGGCTACACCGTGCTCAGTGACGATGGATCGACGACGGCGCTCTATTCTCTGGCAGGTTGGCAAACCGTCTCGGGGGAAAGTGGTGCCACGGGTGCGCCGATGAGCTGGCAGGCCAATCAAGTCACGGCGGTTGGCACGAACCTCATCAGCAACAGCGATTTCGCGAGTGGTATTACCGGGTGGAGCACCGAGGGTTGGTCGGCGTCGAAGGTTTCTGCCGACACCCATCCCGTGCTCGGCGCGTGCCTCAAGTACGAGCGCAACGGAGCGACGGGCGGGCGCATCGGGGCGCTCAGCAACACGTTTGCGCTCAAGGGCGGCCACACCTATTGGATCAAGTTCTGGATCGCACCCGACACCAGCAGCACCAAGCACGAGCCCTTCGCGTGGACCGTCGATCCGAAGCAAGCGGCCGTCTACGTGCCCGACGACAAAGTGCGCGAGGTCGAATACGTGTACACGCCCAAGGCAGACGTGGCGAGTGGCCAGTTCGAGCTGACGCCGTACCCCGACTATCCGGACCGTTTCTGGATCGACGACGTGGTCGTGCAGGAGGTGACCGCCACGCCGTACAAGAACGCCGCCATCGTGCGCTTCGACCAAGCCCTGCCCACCGACGCACGCAGCATTCTCGTCTACAACGACACGGAAAACGCACAGACCGTGCCCTTTGGCAGCGCCCACTACGTGAAGCCGGATGGCAGCGCGCAGGATAGCTCGGTGAGCATCGGCGCGTTTTCCGGTGTCGTGCTTATCCCGGAGGCGTGGTCGAAAGATCCGGTCAAGAATTAGAGGCTGCGAGCGCAGCGAGCTTCGACGACCCCGTAGCCGGCCGGCGGCTCCAGCGTGAACGCGCCCTGGGGAAAGCTCTGGTTCAGCGTTCGCTCGCGAATCTTGATTTCCACGCCGTCGTCGAAGCTCTGGCCAGGCTCGGCGAAGCGGATGAGTCGAGGCGAGGCGATGCCGGCGCTGCGTTCGAAATCTGCGTAGGAGACGCGCCAGCGTTGCGGTCGCGTACCGTCCTGACCTTCCAAGAACACGACATCCCAAGCGGCAAGCTGCGGATTCGGCCGGTGCAGTCCCAGCCACACGCGTGTCCCCGCTTGCGTCTCGATACCGAGCACGTCGGCGGCGCGACCGCTGTCCCAGTCGACGCTGGCGTTACCGTCTGCCGGGAGCAGCACGTCACCAAGTAATATTGCTGCGACCTCGGCGGGGTCCAGTGGAATGCGCACCAGCTCGGCCACGTTGCTGGGACAGGCGGCGCCTTTGCGAAAGAGGTGCTTCTGGTGATCGATGAAGGCGAATTGTCCGTGGTCGACGGTCAACAGCGCGACGGTGCCTTGCAGCGCGACCTCAGCCTCGAAACGCAATTGGCCGCCGCGCTCGACGAGCATCTGAACCGTACCGCGCACGCGCTGGCCGCCGAGCCAACTGGTGGCGCGCGTCTCGACGTTCATGCTGTGGACCTTGGCCTGGCGGTCGCGCACCGCTTGCAGAAGCTCGTTCGCGGTCGGCGCGGGATAACTGCGCGTGGCTCGGAGGGTGCCGGCGCAGCCCGCAGTCAGCAGGAAGGCAACCAGCGAAGCCGCCACAATTTTCATTTCTTCCCTGACATTTTTCCGCCCGCCAGCTTGGCCAGACTGTCTTCCAGCTTGTGTCGCACACGCTCGTCGGGTTTGAAACCGAGACCGCGCCGATACGCAGCCGCGGCTTTTTCCGGGTTCTTCTTCTCGGCGTAAAGCTCCCCCATGTGCCACTGAATTTCCGCATCCGCGGGCTCCAGGCGAGCTGCTTGTTCCAGGAAGAGCGACGCTTGCGCTAGATCTTTGGCGCGGAGGTGCAGCCACCCAAGACTGTCGAGCAGGCCGCCCGAGCCCGGATCGAGCGAGCAGGCAACCTGCAGGCGCTTGCGCGCGAGATCCAGCGCGTAGTCGTGATCCGCGGCCACGAAGCCCCAGAAATTGAGCGTCTCGACCGAGCCGCGATTTTTTCCGAGGTAGCCCTCGGCCAGGTCCAGGGCATGGCGCCAGTTTCCGCGCCGTTCTTCGATCGATGCCAGGAGCAGCACCAGTCGGCCCTCGTCGGGATGACGCTGAAAGAGTGGCTCCAGGCGGGAGACGGCGGCCTTCGCGTCGCCGCGCTTTTCTTCGCTGAGCGCAAGGCTGAGTGCAGTCTCGATCTCGACGGCATCCTTGTTCTTGGCCTGACTTTTGGCCTGACCTTGAGCCTCCTCGACGATGCGCATGGCTTCGTCGGCCTTGCCGGCGTCACGCAGAAGCTCGGCGGCGCGTAGGCGGGATTCGAAAAAGAGCGGTGAGCTCTTGGCCACGCTCGTGAGTGTCGCGAGCGCCTCGTCGCTCTTGCCCTCGTCTTTCAGAATGGCGGCTTGGGTGAGCGACAGGCGGGTCTTCTCGTCTTCGGCGACGCCGGCCTCGCGCGCGTGGGCGAGCAGCGCAAGCGCGCGAGCGTAGCGATGCGCGGAACGTTCCAGCTCGACGTGTCCGGCCAGCGTGTCGGCGTCCAGGCTGCCCTCGGGCACCGCCAAATCGTCGGCCAGCTGCTCTGCTTCTTTCGTGTCGCCCAGGCCGACCAAGAAGCGGGCATAGGCCGCGGCGATTTCCGGCGCATTCTCCGAACGATCGACCGCTTCGCGGAAAACATTCTTGGCCTCTTCGTTCTTGCCGAGCGCTGCGTGGATCCAGGCCAGCGCGGCCAGCGCCTCGATCTGGTTCGGCTCTTCGGCGAGCGCAGCGTGCAGGGTGGCTTCGGCTTTCGCCATCGCGCCCGTCGCCCAGTACACGGCCGTCAATCGCATGTGCCCGCTGGCTGACTCGGGCTCGGCCTGGGTCAGTGCTTCGAGCGTACTTTGCGCGGCGGGCATGTCGAGGCTCTGCAGCTCCGCCTCGGCCAGCTCGAGATAGACCGCTTCGGCATCGTCATCCTCGGCGGCAAAGTCCACTTCGCTTCTGGCCCGGCGCAGCGCCTCGACTTCGGCCGCCACGTCGCCGCGCGCGCGAAGCACGTGGGCTTTGGCGACCAGGCCGTCGACGGTGGTGACGATAGCGAGGGAGGCATGCGCTTCCTCTTCGGCCTTTTTGTCGTCGCCAGCGCGCAGGTACAGCTCGGACAGATAGGCGTGCAGCTCGGGCGAATCGCTGTCGAAATCGAGCGCGCGCTGCATTTCCGCGATGGCGTCTTTCCAGCGTTCTTGTTCTTCGTAAAGCAAGGCGCGACTCACGTGCTCGTAAGCTTCGGCGTCGATGGAGCGGGTCGTGATCTGATGGCCACCGACCAGCTTCGTGATGGGATGCTGGCTTGCGCACGCGCCCAAGAGGACGAGGGCGAGCGCACAACACGAGCGCGATACTTTGTGAAACAGCGACACGATCTTGCCAAGGTAGCACAGACCATGCCTCCTCGACGGCGACCGCGTCCTCAGCGATCGTCGCAGTTGACAGCGCATGTCTAGTGCGCCAAGAAGAGGCCTGGTGGTGCTACCGTTTTCCAGGAGGACGCTCGTCGTCGCGGCTGTGGTG
>CAZTTW010000417.1:0-4956 GCA_964616265.1 uncultured Myxococcales bacterium
GCCGACGCAACGGCAAGAAGAAGTCGGTGCCGCTGGACGGCGCCAAGGCCGCCCTCGTGCTGGTGGCGCTTCTGCCTTTCCTCGGGGCTTGGAATCTTCTGGAACGGAACAACCGCGCCGTGGAGAGCGGAAATGCCAGCATGAAGAGCGGCAAGGCGGAAGAGGCGCTGGCCGACTACGACAAAGCCGTCGCCGAGCTGCCGAGCGATGCGGGTGCGCATTTCAATCGCGGCAACGCACTCTTCGCGCTGTCGCGCTTCGAGGAAGCCACGGGCGAGTTCTTGCGGGCGACCCAAAGCCAGGAGCCGAGCCTCAAGGCATCGGCCTTCTATAACCTTGGCAATAGTTACTTCAAGAACGACAAGTACTCGGAGGCGCTGGCCGCGTACCGGCACACGCTGGCCATGGATCCGACGAATGAACGCGCCAAGTGGAACCTGGAGCTGGCCCTGCAAAAGAAGAAGGAAGAGGACAAGAAGAAGCAGGACCAGAAGGACCAGAAGGACCAGAAGGACCAGAAGGACCAGAAGGACCAGAACAAGGACGACAAGAACAAGGATCAGAACAAGGACGACAAGAAAGACCAGGACAAGAAGGACCAGGACAAAGGCAACAAGGAGGACAAGCAGAACAAGGACGACAAGCAACAGGACAAAGACAAGAAGGACCAAAGCAAGAACGAACAAGACCAGAAGCAAGACCAGCAAAAGAATCAGCAGCAACAAGACCAGCAGGCGCAGCAGGACAAGCCAGAGCAGCCCGCGCCGCAGCCCAAGCCCGAAAACGCCGAAAAGGCTGCGGACATGCGCGAGATCGATGCCGTGCTCAACAACCTGGAGCAGAGCCCCAAGGATCTGGAAAAGATGCGGGCACGTTTGCGTGCCGTACGTCGTGCGCCGCCCGCCAAAGACTGGTAGAGGATGGGGCTGTCGGTGCTATCGATGCTATCTATGCGCGCTCTGACTCTCTTCCTCGCGACCAGCACGCTGCTTTTCGCCACCGCGGCGTTCGGCCAGGGCACGACGTTCACCGCGCGCGCCGGCCGCAACCCCGTCGGTGTCGGCGAAGCGTTCCCTTTCGACATAAACCTGTCTGCCAACAACGCCCGCATGGAGAATTACCAGCCGCCGGATTTCCGCGGCTTTCGCATCGTCGCGCAGCAGCCAAGCCAGTCGACGCAAATTCAGATGGGCGGCGGCGGCGGTTTCATGCGCCAGAACTATACGTGGCACTACCAGCTGGTGCCGCTGCAAAAAGGCAAGTTGACCATTGGCCAGGCCAGCGTCCGCGTGGATGGGCACGATCTCAAGACCGAAAAGGTGAACGTCACGGTCGTCGAAAGCGGCCAGGCGCCGCCCCCTCCGCAAGCGCGCCAGCCGCGCGGCATTCCCGGCTTTCCGGGCTCGAGCTTTTTCTTCCCCGATCTCGATTCCGACGAGCCACCTCCCCCGCCGCCACAACCCGAACCCGCGCGCGCTGCCGGCCGCCGCAATTTTCTGCGCGTGGCCCCCAGCAAAACCCGCGCCTTCGTCGGCGAGCAAATCACCGTGGAATGGTTTCTCTACCTCACCGAGCGGCAGAACAACTACGCGCCCACCAAGGAGCCGCACACCGACGGGTTTTGGAGCGAAGAACTGGACGTGCCGCAAAATCGCGGCGGGCTCAGCCTTTCCGAGCAGGTTCTCGACGGTCGCGTGTACTTGTCCGCGCCGCTCATGCGCAAGGCAATCTTCGGGTTACGGCCCGGCAAATACACCATCACGCCGCTCGAAGCCGATATTTCGCGTGTGGACTTCTTCGGCTCTACCTTGCGCAGCGAGCACCTGAAGGCGGATCCGGTCACCCTCGAAGTGGTGCCCTTGCCTGCAGGCGCTCCGGCGGGATTCGATTCCTCCGCCGTCGGCAAGCTCATGCTCACCGCCGAGGTCGATCGCGACCATGTGCAGGTGGGCGACGCCATCACGCTCAAGCTGCGCCTCGAAGGCGAAGGCAATCTGCGCAAGATTCCCCTGCCGACGCTCCCGCGCCTCGACGGATGGAAGGTCTACGAGCCCAAGGTCTCCGTGCAGATCAACCACGCCGACGTGATCGGCGGCAGCAAGGTCGCCGAATACTTGCTGCTGCCAGAACGGCCGGGACAGACCACGCTTCCCCCGTTCTTCTTCAGCTACTTCGATACCCAGAAAGCTGCCTATGCGACCGCCAAGACAAATCCGATTCCTTTGACCGTGACCGGCCAGGCGATGGCGGTGCAAAGCACGCAGGCGCCGGCGGCGACCGCCACCCCAGGCGCGTCCGCCAGCGAGAACCTGCTCGCGCTCGACGTGCGGCCGCTGCGCACGCGTCCGTCGCTTCGCCGCGACGTGGGCTCGCTGCTCTACCAATCGCCGGCGCTGCTCGGCGTGGTCATCGCACCGCCGCTACTCCTCGGCTTGGTCGGCGCGGTCGGCTTCGCACGCACGCGCCTCGGCCGCGAGACCGAAGGCAAGCGCTTGCGCAAGCTGCGCCGCTCGGCGAACAAACGCCTGCGTACGGCGACCAGCTTGCTGCAGGAAAACCGCCTGGCTCACTCGCTCGGCGAAATCGAGCGCGTCCTATCCGAATTTTTGACCGGCAAAGTCGGCCGTCCGGTCTCGGGCATGTCTCGCGACGAGCTGCGCGCCGCCCTTGGCAGGCTGGGTGCCGGTAAGGCGCTCTCCGAAACGACCGTCGGGACGCTGGACATCTGCGACCGCGCACGCTTCGCTCCCGGCGATCTCAACCAAGAGGAAGCCAGCCGCGCCATCGATCGGGCCAGCGAGATCCTCGAAGCGTTCGAAAAACTGCCGTCGACCGCGGGAGGCGCGGCATGAGGCGCTGGCTGCTTTCGGCCATTCTGGCCGCGCTCGTCCTCATCCTTGCGCCCGCTGTCCCTGCCCGGGCCGACTTTCTCGACCAAGCCTGGAAGCGCGGCAACGACGCCTTCTTGCGCGGCGACTACGCTGGCGCCGCGGCAGCCTACGAGCAACTCGATCGCCAACACGCGGTATCAGCCGACCTCTACTACAACCTCGGCGTCACGTATTTCCGCATGGGCCACCTCGGCCCGGCCATCTGGGCGTTCGAGCGCGCGCTCGTGATCGCGCCCGACGATGAAGATGCGCGCTTCAATCTCAATCAGGCGCGCAAGTTGGCAGACCAACACGCTCGCGACAAGATGGAAGGCGCCGAGCGCGAGCCGCTGTGGACGAGGGTCGTAAGCTATTTCGGACCGTCGACGGAGGTGTGGCTCTTCTGCGGCCTTTACCTCGGGTGCTTTGCGCTGCTTTTCCTGCGTCGGCGCACGACCGAAGATTCGCGCCTGGCCATCAGTACGGCGGCGGCCGTGCTGGGCGGCGTGGCGCTCTTCGCTGGCGTGCTGTTGCTCGGCCGCATGGAGCTCGACCGCATTCCTTACGCAGTCGTATTACCGGACACCATCGCCGTGAAAGAAGGCGCCGACGCCACCTTCCGAACCAGCTTCCAGGTGCACGCCGGCCTGCGCCTGCGCGTCCTCGAGCGCGAGCAGGACTGGGTGCGCGTGCGTTTGGCCAACGGGCTGGAAGGGTTCGTCCGCTCGGAAGACTTGGGACTTCTGTGAGCCCACCCGTGAAATTCTCGACACGCTTGCATTGGAGCGGCGAGGAGAACCGGCTAGCCCGCGCCGAAGCCGAGCGGCGCAAGCGCGGCCAGCTGTTCGACCTGACGGTCAGCAATCCCACGCAAGCCGAGCTGTCCTACCCTCGCGAGGCCATCGCCTGCGCCTTCGCCAATCCCGACATCGCGACCTATCAGCCCTCGCCCGTCGGCCTGGCGAGTGCGCGCGCGGCGGTGGCCGCCGACTATGCCCGACGGGGCGCCGCCGTAACCGAGGACCGTATCCTGCTCACCGCCAGTTCGAGCGAGTCGTACGCCTTGCTCTTCAAGCTACTCGGCAATCCCGGCCAAAGCGTGCTGGTGCCTGAGCCGAGCTATCCTCTGTTCGATTATCTGGCGCGCCTCGAAGGCATCGAGCCACGCCCGTACCGCCTGAGCTTCGACGGCCGCTGGCACATCGACTTTTCCAGCTTCGATGTCGCCGATACCGCGGCCATCGTCGTGGTCAGCCCCAACAATCCCACCGGCTCGTTTCTTTCGTCCGGCGATTGCAATCGATTGGCCGAGCTCGCAGCGACGCACGGTCTGCCCATCATCGCCGACGAGGTGTTCGCCGATTTTCCCCTGTCGCCAGCTGCCGATGCGGTCACCGTGCTCGCGGCGCAATCGACACCCGCGTTGACCTTTTCGCTGGGCGGCCTTTCGAAGGCCAGCGGGCTGCCGCAAATGAAGCTTGGTTGGATCGCGGCGAGCGGCCCCGACGAGCTCGTGAAGCCCGCCCTGGCCAATCTGGAATTGGTCGCGGACACCTATCTGTCCGTCGGTACCCCGGTGCAACTCGCACTTCCTCGACTGCTCGAGCTGGGCACCGACATTCGCCGGGCCATCGCGCTGCGCGTGCGCCGCAACTGGGACTCTCTCGCGGCGAGCCTCGGTCAGGATTCGCCGTGCACGCTGCTCCCCCCCGAGGCGGGTTGGTCGGCGATCCTGCGCGTCCCCGAAATCGTGAGCGACGAAGAGTGGGCCGTGCGACTACTCGAAGAGCAAGGCGTGCTCGTGCAGCCGGGCTACTTCTTCGATTTGCGCTTGGGCGCCACCTTGGTGCTGAGCCTGCTTACGCCGCCCGCAATTTTCGACGAAGGTGTCACACGCCTCCTAACTGCAGTCAGTCACGGGTGAAATCGCTGAACCACGCCGCGTCTAGCCCTGCCGCGGCCGGGCGCCGAGGTTGACGGTGGACGTTTGATGGGACATCCTCCCGCGCTCCCGAGCAACAAGAAGGACGACCATGAAACGCGAGGATTGCATTTGTTTTAGCGGCGCGGCCAACGGTGCCGAGGC
>CAZTTW010000418.1:0-4938 GCA_964616265.1 uncultured Myxococcales bacterium
AAGGACGACCGCTCGTGCTGTTCGAAACCGAGTGGCTGTTGCGCAGGGCCGAAGAAGCAAACAAATCCGTCAAGTTCATCTCGGCGGTTCAGCCTGGACGCAGCAATCGTTCTGCTGCGTGACGAAGCAGCTTTTCGCATCAGCGAAACCAAATCGGGCGTTCCCTAGATCGCGCAAGCCTGGCATGCTCCGGCGCCGCAGGTACACCCCATGTCGATGAGATGCTCAATCCCGTTCTTCGCGCTCGTCTTTGTTGCGGTCAATTGTCAGATGAAGACAGGCGGCTTGGCCGTGTCGTCAATCCCCGACGCGGGCACATCCGTCGAGCCAGAAGCGCTCGTCGATGCATCGACGAGCAGCGACGCACGCAGGGCCTCGGACAGGCCGGTGGAATCGCCAAGCGTGACTGCCTCCGGTGGCGTTGCGAACGAAGGAACGGCATCGGGCGGAGTCTCCGCTCACGGCGGCAACGGTGGCGCCAAGACGGGACAAGTCGAGCCCCCATCGTCCGGCGGAACGAATACGATCGACGGTGCGGCTGGTGCAGGCGGAGCCACCGCAATCTCTACGGGCGGCGGCCCCGCATCGGGTGGCGTGCCCAGCCCAGGTAGCAGCGCCCTCGGCGGAGTGGATGCTGGCGGAGACTCGGGCGTCATCGGGCCGGGCAGCGTAATAATCTTTTCCGACGCTGCCGCTGCTCTCGATACGCCTGCCGACGAGCAGCCGAGGAGCGACGCGAACGATGCGCCCACGTCCAGCGCACCTGACGCATCACTGACGCTGGTGTGGTCTGACGAGTTCGACAGTTCCTCGGTCGCCGGTGTAGATCCGAGCAAGTGGACCTACGTCACATGGGATCCTGGGCACGTCAATAACGAGGCCCAAGCGTACACGAATCGGCTAGAAAACGTCTTCCAGGATGGCAATGGCCATTTGGTATTGCGAGCCCTTAATACGCCGTACAATGGCTTTCAATACACCTCGGGTCGTATTGAAACGAATGGCAAATTCTCTTTCAAATTCGGGCGAATTGAAGTTCGGGCCAAGCTGCCCGCTGGCATTGGCTCATTTCCGGGAATCGTCATGCTCGGCACTACCGGCTACTGGCCTCAATGCGGAGAGCTGGCGATTATGGAACAATACGGCCAAGACAAGAGCGCCAGCTACAGCACTGCGTACGCCGGTGGCAGGCCAGGATCGGGCGACGTCGGGCCGGCCAAGTACACCTTTGCTGGAGGCACCAGCGCGAGCAGCGATTTTCACATCTATTCCCTCGACTGGTACGCGGACCACATCGTCTTTCAGGTCGACGGTAATGAAGTTGCACGCTCGACTTTCGACAGGGCGTCTCCGCTCTACAGTATTGCTGAATACATCGTGCTCGACGTTGCATTGGGCGGCGACAAGGGCGGCGCAATCGATGCCAGCCAGTTCCCAATGGAAATGATTGTGGATTACGTACGCGTCTATTCGCTTCAGTGATTTCGTTACTTGTTAGAAACCGAAATTCTGTTGCTGTTTCCGCGGTCTTAACCAAAGCGTGGCTGCGTGCGAAAACATCCACTCAAGGATCGTTTATTGTTTGCGCAAGCGTGGCTGCATAACTGCCATTCCTGTGTTAAACAACCGCGCCTCCTTGAACCGTTTCGTCTCGAAAGGTCCAGCTCCACCCGCATGACGTCCCCACTTCCACCCCGTGAATCGTTTCGCGCTTCGCTGACATCACCGCAACTCAACACAATCATCGACGAGTTCGCGCGTCAGTTGACCGAGGTCGCAGAAAAAGCGGCCGCCGAGGAAAGCCAAGCTCTTCTTCGCGACGCTTTCGCCGTCTTCCAAGCAGAGGAAGAGCGGCAGAATCCGCAGCGACAGCAATGGCTGGAGGACCTGACGCAACAGATGGTCGCCGCCCTCGCGCAACTCATGCAGGACATGGGTGACGAGCACGTCCGCAACGAACTTGCTCGGCGCTCCGCCCAAACCGGGCAAGGCCCGTCGCAAGTCTCCGGCATCATCCGCCGACGCGTGCGACGCAAGCCCGTGCGGCCAGCTCCGCCGCCGCTCGATCCCGAGCAAATCAAGCGCGATCAGGAATTCGCACGTTTGCGGGCCCTTCTGAAGCCAGTCGCCGACCAAGAGATTGCTCCCATGCCGACGCCGTTGCCGGTCGCCACGCCGCCCGCGCAAGCCCAGCGTCCCGCCGGCCCGGGCGAGCTTCTGCACGCGCTGGAAAAAGAAATCCAAGACGCCGTCGCCACCCTCGGTACCCTCGGCCCTGTCCGGTGCTCGGCCCAGATCGCCGCCTGGGTAGGCCAGGTGCGGGGACTGCGCGACCGCCTGCCGCCCGACGTTTCAGCGACCATGCGCCCTGCTTTCCGTATCTTCCTCGAACACCTGGGCCAGTTGCGTCTGCAGATGGAAGCCCACGTGGTCGACGCCCTCGAGCAGGACTGGAAAGCGCCGGATTGGGATGTCTACGTCGAGGTGAACCGAGCTCGCGCGGAAGAACGTGCGCCGAATGTTCCGCGCGACAAATTGCAGACACACTATCGGGCGATGCTGCGCGCGCTGGTGCTGCCCTATCGGCGGAACGTACCCCAGCAAGCCCTGCCCATCATCGACGAGGCCGCGCAGGTGCTGCCTCCCGACGACAATCTGCTGCAATCGGCGCGACGTCGGCACCGGGCAGTGACGCAAGAACGGCAGCCGGAGCCTGCCACTGCCGAGCGAGCTGCAGAGCCCGCTCCGGAGCAGCCGGCGCCGCCGAGAGACGCGCAAGGGGAAGCCGAAGCAGCCGAGCCGTCCGAAACCGAGACGGCCTTTCCGGTCGCCGACGTTCCCGCGCAACCGCCGCAGGAAGACGAATTCGACAGTCCGTGGCTCAAGTAGTCGAGCTGCTCACGACGAGGCCGTGGGCCCTACTCGTCTGGGCCGCGGTCGGTATGTGCGCGGGGACTTTGCTGCGCGCCCTGCTCGGCCAGACCGCCAGCCGCTTCGCCATCGTGCCGCGTTCTGCGGGCGGGCTTGTCGGCGTCGTCACGGCACCCTTCCTTCACGGCGGCCTTGCCCATTTGTTGGCCAACCTTCCGCCTTTCGTCGTGCTTGGAGCGCTTGTGCTTCGGCACGGCGAGCACACCTTCATCAAGGTTGCCCTCCTGATTGCCTTCTCCTCAGGCTTGCTCGTCTGGCTGTTCGCGCGAACGGCCGCGCACATGGGAGCCAGCGGTGTCGTCTTCGGTTTCTTCGGCTACCTGGTCGCCTATGCGTATTTCCATCACGCCGTCGCCGACGTCGTCATCGCGGTGTTCGTCGTCGTGGTCTACGGTTCGATGCTGGCGGGAATCAAACCGGCGCGCAACGGCACGTCGTTCGAAGCGCATTTCTTCGGCTTACTGGCCGGCATCGGCGTCGCCTGGCTCGACCGAGCCTTCTGAGCCGACTATGCTTGGCGGAGTCGTGTCTGGGTCTGCCCTTTGAGTCGCACCATCGGATTTCTCATTCTGTTCGCGATCGTCGCGGGCATTCTGGTCGCCCTGCACTACTACTTCTGGGTACGCCTGGTGCGCGATCCGCAGCTGACCGGCTTGCTGCGCCAACTCGGCACCGGCCTGGCTGTCGCCTTGCCGCTGCTCATCGTGGCCACGATTGCGGCCCATCGCCTGTGGCGGCCTCTCGGCCGCGTTCTGGCGTGGCCTGGCTTCATTTGGATGGGCGCCATGTTCATCCTCTTCATCCTCCTGCTCGGCATCGACGTGGTACGTCTGGTATCCATGCTGGGCAATCGCTGGCTCGGCACCGACGACGTCTTCGATGGGTCACGCCGAGTCCTCACGGCGCGCCTTCTCGCCGGCGCCGCCCTCGCTGGGGTAGGCGGCATCACCGCCGCCGCCATCCGCGCCACCCAAGGATCCATCGCAGTCAAACGTATCGAGATCGTGCTCGACCGATTGCCGCCGAGCCTCGATGGGAAAAAGATCGTCCAGATTTGCGACCTGCACGTAGGCGGACTGCTCGGACGCGGCTTCATCGAGCGCGTGGTTCGCACGATCAACGGGCTGGGCGCCGATGCTGTCGCTGTCGTCGGTGACGTGGTGGACGGCACGATCGAGCAATTGCGCCCCGCCCTGGCGTCGCTCGCGACACTGCGCTCGCGCCACGGAACGTTCTTCGTCACGGGCAACCACGAGTACTATTCGAGCTCGGGAGCGCGCGCCTGGATGGACGAGTTTTCACGCATGGGCATGCGCGTGCTGATCAACGAGCGCGTGGCCATCACCGAGGGCGAGCATGCCTTCGACATCGCGGGCGTGCCCGATCACGGCGCCTCGCGCTTTTTCGAAGACGGCCCCGGCGAAGATGTCGAAGCGGCGATGGCCGGTCGCGATCCATCGCGCGCCGTCGTGCTGCTGGCCCACCAACCCATCGCGATTCACGAAGCCGCGCGACTCGACGTCGACCTACAGCTTTCGGGGCACACCCACGGCGGACAAATCTGGCCGTGGGGAGCGCTCGTCCGTCTGCAACAGCCGTTCATCCGCGGCCACCACCGCGTGGACAACTGTCAGCTCTACGTCAGCTGCGGCACCGGTTTTTGGGGCCCGCCCATGCGTCTTGGCGCCCCCGCAGAGATCACGGAGATCATCCTGCGTTCAGGACAGAAGCAGACCTGAATCAAAAGTACAGCCAGTGGCCGAAGCGGTCCTTCTTGGTCTTGAGGTAGCGCTCGTTGTCCTTGTGGGTGGATGGCTGCAGCGGCAGGCGCTCGACGATGCGAATACCGAGCTCGCTCAGCTTTTCCACCTTCTCGGGATTGTTGGTGAGCAGACGGAGGCTCTTCACGCCGATCTTCTTCAACATCTCGGCGGGGACGACGTAGTCGCGCGCGTCGGGCAGGAACCCGAGTGACGTGTTCGCTTCGAGGGTGTCGAGCCCACGGTC